>JAFTXB010000070.1 GCA_017461825.1 Clostridia bacterium | reverse complement strand
GCGTTTGGAATCGCTGCGAGACGAGGTCAAAACGCCGATCCGTCCGATCTCGCTCGATCTCACAAAAGAGGAAAGCATTTCAGAATACGCACGCCTTTTAGAGGCGGAAAAGCCCAACGTTTCGGTGCTTGTCAATGCCAGCGGCGTGGGGCTCTTCGGCACCTTTTCCGAGATGCCTCTGTCCGATCTCTACCGCATGATCGATCTCAACTCAAAGGCATACGTTGGCATGACCTACGCAACACTTCCGTATCTTACAAATGGGAGCGAGGTCTACCAGCTTGATTCACTTTCGTCCTTCCAGCCCGTGCCCTATATCTGCGTATACGGTGCGACAAAGGCGTTTATTCTCAGCTTCAGCCGTGCGCTGAACGTCGAGTTGAAATCGCGCGGCATCCACATGATGGCGGTCTGTCCCGGATGGGTGAAGACCGAGTTCTTTGATCACGCCGTCAAGGACGATACCATTTGTTACTACAACAAGTTTTTTACCCCCGAGCAGGTCATCACAAGGGCTCTGCGTGATATGAAAAAACGCAAGGACGTGTCGATCTGCGGATTCTCTGTCAGAGCGCAGGTCTTTCTCACAAAGCTGTTGCCGCACAAGCTCATTATGAAGATCTGGTGCAAGCAACAAAAGAAATAAGGTTCTAAAGAATTGCCTCCTTTTCATACACTGTATCAATGTATGAAAGGGAGGCGATCTTTATCAAACGAGTAATGGTGATCATGGGCACGCGCCCCGAGGCGATCAAGCTATGTCCCGTTGTGCGGGAATTGCAAACGCGGAGTAAGGAGTTTGAAACGCTTGTTTGCTCCACGGGTCAGCACAGGGAACTTTTAGCAGGCGCATTGCGTGCGTTTCATGTCGTGCCCGATCTTGAGCTGGACGTCATGCGGGAAGGCCAAAGCCTGTCGGGACTGTCGGCAGATCTTTTGCAAGCGATCGATTCTGTTCTGCAAAGCACACGTCCAGACGCAGTGCTTGTGCAGGGAGACACCGCAACGGCACATGCCGCGGCGCTTGCGGCATTTTATCGGGGGATACCCGTGGGACACGTGGAGGCGGGATTGCGTACCTATCATGCCCGCGACCCGTTCCCCGAGGACTATCACCGTCGCGCGATCGCGCTGCTAAGCAGTTGGCATTTTGCGCCAACCGTTACGGCAAAGCAAAATCTCATCCGAGAGGGGATCCATGAATCAACGGTATGTATCAGCGGCAATACGGTTGTTGATGCTTTGCGTTATACTTTAAATGAATGTCGCCCCACCATTCGGTTTGAGCTTCCCAAAAACAGCAGACTGATCGTTTTTACCGCACATCGGAGAGAAAACTTTGGAGAGCCTCTTTGCGGAATGCTTCGCGCATTACGAAGAACGGTAGAAGCATATCCCGACGTTTTTGCCGTGTTTCCCGTTCATCACAATCCGGAAGTGAGAAAAAGTGCCGCTATGATCTTATCGGGAGCTGAGCGGATCCGTATGATCGAGCCGCCCGAATTCATCTCGTTCCATCATCTCCTGTCAAAGGCTTATCTCGTTATGACAGACAGCGGCGGCATTCAGGAGGAAACGGTGGCGTTGGGGATCCCGACCGTTGTAATGCGCTATACCTCTGAGCGTACCGAGGGGATGCGAGCAGGCGTTCTTCGATTGGCAGGGAGCGGTGAGGAAAGCGTGTTTTCACTTGCCCACCGTTTGTTAAGACTCGGCTCGGAGGAATACCTTTCCATGCGCCGACCGTCTGCCGTTTACGGAAACGGTCACGCCGCGGAAAGGATCGTTGATCGGCTTTGCAAGATACTTTAAGGTAACACTCGCAAAAAAAGAGTGATAATAAGTCTCGAAAATTTTGCTAAAGTATCGAATTATATGTTTTTTCTTGCATTTTTGCGAAAATTGTGGTAAAATAAAAATGCATAAACATAGAAACGATCCATGGAGGTAGCCGGAGTGAATATCATGCATTTAAAATACGCAGTTGAGGTCGCAAAAACGCAATCGATCAGCAAGGCGGCTGAAAATCTGTATATGGGTCAGCCAAACCTCAGCCGCGCCATCAAAGAGCTTGAGGATTCTTTGGGGATCACTATTTTTTCGCGCACCTCAAAGGGCATTTCGGTCACTCCAGACGGAGAAGAGTTTTTGCAGTACGCAAAACGGATCCTCACTCAGGTTGATGAGGTTGAGGAGCTTTACCGCAATGGGAAAACGCACAAGCAAAAGCTGTCGGTCAGCGTGCCTCGTTCAAGCTATATCTCTGCCGCTTTGGCAGAGTTTGCAAAGAGCATCTCGCTTGACAGTCCCGCTGAGATCTTTTACAAGGAGACCAACTCCAGCCGCACTGTCAACAATGTCATCAAGGAAGAATACAACCTTGGTATCGTGCGCTTTCAAACCGCTTTTGAACGCTATTATCAAAATATGTTCGAGGAAAAAAATCTTGAGCATGAAACATTAACAGAGTTTTCCTACATGTTGCTCGTTTCAGAGCATTCACCCCTTGCCGCGCGAGGTAGCGTGGAGCCCGAGGCGCTTGCCGATTATATCGAGATCACACACGGAGACCCGTATGTTCCTTCTTTGCCACTTATCGACGTCAAAAAAGCCGAGCTTTCGGAATTTGTTGACAAGCGCATTTTCGTATTCGAGAGGGGAAGTCAGTTTGAATTGCTCGAAAAGCTTCCGTCCTCGTTTATGTGGGTATCTCCGGTTCCAAAGGACATTCTGAAAAAATACCACCTTGTTTCTATCTCCTGCCGCGCAAGTGTTAAGGTTTACAAGGACGTTTTGATCTATCGCAAGGGGTATCGCCTGACCGATCTTGACCGACGCTTCATTGATGAGGTCAGTCGTTCCGAGATATCTCTCCGTAAATAATTTTTCATCAAGGCACTCAAATCGGGTGCCTTTTTGTTGTGTAAAAGGAGAAAAATGCATTTTTTTGAAAAATAACCTTAAAAATTGTGAAAAAATTCACACAATTTTTTGAAAAGCTATAGATTTTTTTGAATAAATATGCTATAATAAGCTGTCCGTATGTGTGAACGGGCTTTTTTGGGATGCCATTTTTCAAATTCCGATGCAGCGGAGGCGAAAAGACAGATCAAAAAGCACCGTTCCGATAGTTCATTAAGAAAATTCAGGAGGTTTTTTGAATTATGAAAAAGAAATTGACTACGGTCGATTTTCGCGGAACTAAGGAGCAGGAGGAAAAACTGCTTGCCGTAATCGAAAAGCATGCCGGTCAGAAGGGCGCAATGATGCCCATTCTTCAGGAGGCACAGGAGATCTACGGCTACCTGCCGCTGGAGGTTCAAACCATTATTGCGGCTAAAACCGGTGTTTCGCTCGAAGAGATCTTTGGCATCGTATCCTTTTACGCGCAGTTCAAGTTGAATCCCGACGGCCAGTATGCCATTGCAGTATGTCTTGGTACCGCTTGCTACGTCAAGGGCTCCGGCGACATTATCGACGCAATTTCCCAGAAGCTGAATGTTCCGATCGGCAGCACTTCTCCCGACGGAAAGTACTCCATCGAGGCTACACGCTGCATCGGTGCCTGCGGTTTGGCTCCCGTTCTTACCGTTAACGGTGAGGTTTACGGAAGACTGACGGTGGATGACGTTGATTCGATTCTGGCAAAATACAAATAATCCATCCAAATTCTAAACTTGAAAGGACGGAACCGAACTATGAAGATCGGTACGATCAAAGATTTATTGAATGCAGAGGTGATCTGCGGCGAGGAGGCTCTCGAGCGTGAAGTTTATTCCGCTTGCGGAAGCGATATGATGAGTGATGTTTTGGCGTATGTCAAAGATCAGGCTGTTCTGCTCACGGGGCTTGTCAATCCGCAGGTGCTTCGAACTGCCGAAATGATGGATATGGTTTGTATCGTATTCGTTCGTTCCAAATGTCCTACCGAGGAAATGGTGGCACTGGCTCGTGAGAGCGGCATGGTGCTGATGAAAACCAAAAAAAGAATGTATGAGGCTTGCGGAAAGCTATATGCAAACGGTCTTTGCGGAAACGGAGAAAAGAGATGAACGAGGCGGTAAAACTTCATTTCCTTGTGGACGGTGAAGATTTTACCTCGGCGGGGCAAGCGTCGGTGCAGGTCAAAAAAAGCCTGCGGCAGCTTGGAATTTCCCCCGAGATCATTCGAAAGGTCTCAATTGCCATGTATGAGGGCGAGATCAATATGGTTATCCATGCAGGCGGTGGTGAGGCAGACGTTGTGATCTATGAGGATCGCATTGAGATCGATCTGATCGACCACGGCCCCGGCATTGCCAACATTGACCTTGCTATGCAAGAAGGCTTTTCCACCGCTCCCGACAATATTCGTTCGCTGGGCTTTGGCGCCGGGATGGGACTTCCCAATATGAAACGCTATACCGATTCGATGAAGATCGATTCCGAGCTGGGGAAGGGAACCCGCATTCTGATGACGGTAAACCTGTAAATTCCGTGTTGATTTTACGGAAAGGAGTGTGAACCCGATGAATACATATGAGCATTCGGTAGCTCTTGATATTTCAAGATGTACAGGATGTACCACATGTCTCAAACATTGTCCCACCGAGGCGATTCGCATTCGGGACGGACACGCTCATATCATTTCTGACCGTTGTATCGATTGCGGCATTTGCATACGCAATTGTCCGAGCAATGCCAAAAAAGCGACTTACAGCAAGTTGGATGCAGTTATGAAATACAAATGGAAGGTCGCACTTCCCGCACCCACTCTTTACGGGCAGTTTGAGGAGCTTGAGGATATTGACTATGTCCTACAGGGCTTACTTGACATCGGCTTTGACGATGTGGTTGAGGTCGCGCAGGCAGCAGAGCTTGTTTCGGCTTACACACGCCTCTATCTCAAAAACGAGGGAATTACAAAGCCCGTTATCAGCTCAGCCTGTCCTGTGGTAATGCGTTTGATTTCCCTGCGCTATCCAACCTTGCGCGAGCATATTATGCAGCTTTTGCCCCCCATGGAGATCGCCGCGAAAATGGCGAGAGAGAAAACCAAAAGGGAACACCCCGAGCTTTCGGATGAAGACATCTGCATCTGTTTCATCTCTCCGTGTCCGGCAAAGGTCAGTTATATCAAAAACGGTTTCGGTGACTACAAGAGTGAGGTCGACGAGGTCGTTTCCATCAGCGATATTTATTTCAATTTATTAAATGTCATGCGACGCGGAAAGGTACCCGTACCGTTTTCCCGCGCGGGCATGATCGGTATCAGTTGGGCAACCTCGGGGGGCGAATCCTCCGCGATCTTCAACGATAAGTATCTGGCGGCGGACGGCATTGAAAATGTCAATCGCGTGCTGGATCAGCTGGAGAATGGAAATATTTCGTCTCTGGAGTTCATTGAGCTCAACGCTTGTCCCGGCGGATGTGTCGGAGGTGTCATGGCACTTGAAAATCCGTTTATCGCAAAGGCGCGCTTGCAGACCTTGAGACGGTATTTGCCTGTATCCCAGACCTACCTGCAGGGCGACGAGCGGGAATACATTCCCGAGAGCTATTTCTTTGAGGAAATGCCTACTTACCGACCTATTCAGCGCTTGAGCGAGAATTTTGCGGAATCCCTCAGAATGATGGCGGATATCCAAAAGCTGCGCTCCGAGCTGCCCGGCATCGATTGCGGTGCCTGCGGAGCTCCCAACTGCCGTGCATTTGCCGAGGATATCGTCAGAGGCAAGGCAAAGCGCGATGGGTGCGTTGTTGAAAAAAGCCGCATGATGGACGAACAATTACAAACAAAGGAGCAGAACGATCATGACAGTCCATGAAATGGCAAAGACGCTGGAACTCACACCGCTGTCCGTGACGGACGGTGAACGGGAATTTTCGGGCGTTTATATCGGAGATCTGCTCAGTTGGGTGATGGGGCGAGCCAAGTCGGACAACGTTTGGATCACCATCATGTCCAATATCAACATCGTAGCGGTGGCGTCGCTTGCCGACGTTGCTTGCATCATTCTTGCCGAGGGGGTCACGGTGGACGAAAATGTCCGCACGACCGCAGAGGCAAAGGGGATCAATCTCTATTCGTCGGAAAAGACCGCATATGAGCTTGCCTCGATGCTGGCAAGGATCGACGTATGAACCGCTATTACTACGATTTTCACATCCACTCCTGTCTCTCTCCCTGTGCCGAGAACGACATGACCCCCAATAACATTGCGGGTATGGCGGCATTGGCGGGGCTGAACATTGTGGCACTCACCGATCACAACTCCTGCAAAAATTGTCCGGCATTCTATGCAGCGGCAAAAAAGCAAGGGATCATTCCCATTGCGGGCATGGAGCTGACAACGGCAGAGGATATTCACGTCGTCTGTCTGTTTGAAAGCATTGATGATGCACTGGCGTTCAGTGATGAGGTGGACAGCAGGCGGATCAGGATCCGCAACCGAGTGGATATATTTGGAGAGCAGTATATCATGGACGGGGAGGACGAGATCGTCGGAACCGAGGATGATCTGCTTTCCAATGCAACAACGGTCACGGTTGACGAGGCACCGACGTTGGTAAAAAAACACAACGGTGTCTGCTTTCCGGCACACGTGGACAGAGAGGCAAACGGCATTATTTCAACGCTGGGAACCTTTCCCGTATTTCCACCGTTTGAGTGGGCGGAATTTCACGATGCCGAAAAGATCAACTCTTACAAGGAGCGCTATCCGCTTTTGCAAAGGGTTGGCACGGTGATCGGCTCGGATGCGCACTATCTTTGGGATATTCGAGACAAAGAGCATTTCTTTGAGCTTGATGACGAACCCTACAGCAGTGATTTTGTAAGAAAAAAACTCTTCCAAATCCTGAAAGGAGAGACCGAATGAAAGAGCTTTCCATGAACGTTCTTGACATTGCCAAAAACTCGGTAAAGGCAAGGGCAACATTGATCGGGATACGCATTGAGGAAACCGAGGAAGTGTTGACATTGACGATCACCGACAACGGTTGCGGAATGAAAAATGAAATGCTTCGCTCGGTCATCGACCCATTCTGTACCACCCGAACCACCCGCAAGGTGGGGATGGGAATACCGCTTCTCAAATTGGCGGCGGAGCAGACGGGCGGCGAGGTTCGTATCACCTCAAGGCATGAGGAGGAATACCCCGATACACACGGCACCGAAGTGGTTGCTACATTTTATAAAAAGCATATCGATTTTACCCCTATGGGGGATATCATATCATCGGTGACGACCTTGATTCAGGGAAGTCCCGAGATCGACTTTACATTTCTTCACGTTACGGATCAATTTTGCGTATCGCTTGATACAAGGGAATTGCGCGGGATCCTCGGTGAAGAGATCCCGCTGGGCGAACCCGAAATCATTCGCTGGATCGCACAGTATCTAAACGAACAGTACCAAAATTGATCTTGTTATCAAAGAAGATAGAAAGGAATACAAAAACTATGAAATCTTTGGCAGAACTTGCAGCGATCAGAGACAAAATGAGGGATAAGATCGTTCTCCGCGAAGGCGGTGACGGCATCCGCGTTGTTGTCGGAATGGCTACCTGCGGCATCGCAGCAGGCGCACGTCCCGTCCTGAACGCTTTCGTAGAGGGCGTTGACAAGGAGGGACTCAACGATAAGGTTATCGTTTCTCAGACAGGTTGTATCGGCATTTGCCAGTACGAGCCCGTTGTTGAGGTTACAGTTCCCGGACAGGAAAAGGTAACTTATGTAAAAATGACGGCTGAAAAAGTCGAAAAGGTGCTGAAAGAGCATATCAAAGGCGGCAAGGTCGTTATGGAATACACCTTTGCCAATGCACAGAAAGCATAATTTGGAGGTAGAAGAGAAATGATTCGCTCTCATGTATTAGTATGTGGCGGTACGGGATGTACTTCTTCCGGAAGCCCGAAGATCCAGGCTGCTTTTCAGTCTGAGATCGACAAGCTGGGTCTTGCCGATGAAGTTAAGGTCGTACAGACCGGATGCTTCGGACTTTGTGCCCTCGGTCCCGTCGTTATCGTATATCCCGACGGAACCTTTTACAGCAACGTAACCGTTGAGGACGTTGCGGAAATCGCTAGCGAGCACCTTCTTAAGGGCCGCGTGGTGGAAAGACTTGTATACAACGACACCGGTGATGCCGATGCAAAGGCAGGCGCCGAGGCAGCTCACGCAGCTCTCAGCGACACCACCTTCTATAAGTCTCAGCACCGTCTTGCACTCCGTAACTGCGGTGTGATCAACCCCGAGAACATCGAGGAGTACATCGCAATGGACGGTTACGCAGCACTGGGTAAGGTGCTGACCGAAATGACTCCCGACGACGTTATCCAGACTCTGCTTGACGCAGGTCTTCGCGGACGCGGCGGCGCAGGATTCCCCACGGGTCTGAAGTGGAAGTTCGCTTCGGGCAACCGCGGACAGGTTCAGAAGTATGTATGCTGTAACGCGGACGAGGGTGACCCCGGTGCGTTCATGGACCGTTCGATTCTCGAGGGTGACCCCCACGCTTTGATCGAGGCTATGGCAATTGCCGGCTATGCGATCGGTGCTGATCAGGGTTACGTTTACGTTCGTGCAGAGTATCCCATCGCCGTTAACCGTTTGCAGATCGCAATCGACCAGGCAAAGGAATACGGACTGCTCGGTAAGAACATCTTCGGAACCGATTTCAATTTTGATCTCGCTATCCGTCTCGGTGCGGGCGCATTCGTTTGCGGCGAGGAGACTGCTCTTATGACCTCTATTGAGGGTAAGCGCGGCGAGCCCCGTCCCCGTCCTCCGTTCCCGGCTGTCAAGGGTCTGTTCGACCGTCCCACAGTCTTGAACAACGTAGAGACTTACGCAAACATTCCTCAGATCATTCTCAACGGTGCCGAGTGGTTCGCTTCCATGGGTACCGAGAAGTCCAAGGGTACCAAGGTGTTCGCACTTGGCGGTAAGATCAAGAACACGGGTCTGGTAGAGGTTCCCATGGGTACCACTCTGCGCCAGATCATCGAAGAG
>JAFTXB010000069.1 GCA_017461825.1 Clostridia bacterium | reverse complement strand
GACACAAAGCAATCACAGCAGTCGGTCATGTAAACGATATGCCCGCCTTGCTTCAAAAACAAGACATTTTTGTCGGTGTTTCCCGCGCGGCAATGGAGGCGGCGGCATGCGGCTGTGCCGTCATTCTTTGCGGCAATGAGGGCTATTTCGGCATTCTCGACCGCACAAGCTCCGAAACCGCGTCAAAAACCAATTTTTGCGCGCGTGGCTGTCCTCTGCCCGACCTTCACCGCTTGGGCTCCGACCTCTCCGCGCTGATCGAAGATCCCGCCCGCCGACATCGCTCCGCCCGTGAGGGGCGCGAGTGGGTCATAACGCATTGCAATGCCGACACCGTGTGCCGCAAAACGCTGCAAGTCTATCAAAGCGCACTCCTGCAAAGCCGACAAAAAAGGCTTTTGATCGGCGGCTATTTCGGGAGTGGCAATCTCGGTGACGATGCCATTTTGACAGCGCTTTTGGAGGAACTCACCCACAAATACCCACAGCTCCGCCCCACCGTACTCACGGGCAGACCGACCAAAGACCAACGGCGGTTTGACGTGTCCTGCGTTGGCAGAATGAATCCCGTTTCGATCCTCTTTGCGATCCTCAAATCCGATGCGCTGTTGCTTGGCGGCGGTTCTCTGCTCCAAAATGCCACCAGTAACCGTTCTCTCTGCTATTATCTTGCCCTTTTGCGTCTTTCCCAAGCCCTTGGAAAGCCAACCGTGCTCTGCGGCGCGGGGATCGGCCCCTTGATCGACGAACCTGCGTGCAGAAAGGTGCGCGCCGTCCTTTCCAAATGCCTCTATATCAGTTTGCGCGACGAAGGCTCGCGAAACCTTTTGATCTCACTCGGGGTAGATGCCGCAAAGCTCCATATGGGTGCCGATCTTGCCATGCTCCTGTCTCCCCCGAGCCCCTCCCGTACACGCGCCCTTCTTTCCGAGGTTGGGCTCCCTCCCACCGCAAACGGATTTCTATGCGTCGTCCTCAAGGGCGGAAAAAACGAGCACCGCCACCGCAAGATTCTGACCGCCGCCGTACGTTCTGTCTGTCAAAGCAATGGGATCCAACCCGTATTTGCCGTGTTTGACAGCCGATCGGATCGCTCCGACACCGCCACCGCAGCCCGCTCGGCGGGAGGGCAGGCAGTCCAATGCCCCACCCCCGCACATGCCCTGGCGCTCCTCTCCCGCGCGCGAGCGGTCGTTACCATGCGCTTGCACGCCATGATCCTCGCAACCGCGGCAGGCACCCCCGCCATGGGGCTTTCGGGGGATCCGCGCGACCGAAAGATCAATGCTTTTGCAAATGCCTCGGGGCAGGATCAGTTGGAAAAGGGCGATTGGAATGTTCCCACGCTCAACGACCGACTGCAAGCCCTTTTAAACCGACCGCAAAGCGATACCGTTTTACGCGAGATCACCGAAGAGTTGCAAAAAAAAGCGCAAAAAGACCTTGCAAATATTGCGGAAATGATTTATAATATAGACAGTAAAGCTTGAAAGGATCGCAATATGAAAAACGCACAACTTGCAGATCTTCTGCGCCCCGAGGATTTTGACGGCATTGTGGGGCAGGATCACCTGTTTGGTCCTCGCGGCGTGGTGCGCCGAATGCTGGCAGGCGGCAGGATCACCAATATGATCTTTTACGGCCCTCCCGGCACGGGAAAGACCACTGCGGCATCTGTCATAGCAAAGCAGTCGGGCATGATGTTTCGCAAGCTCAACGCCACCTCTGCCTCTCTCTCGGATATAAAGGACGTCATCAGCGAAACAAACAACGTGTTTGGCTCGGGTGGAGTGCTTTTATATCTTGACGAGATCCAGTATTTCAACCGCAAGCAACAGCAATCCCTCCTCGAATATATGGAGGACGGGCGCATTACCCTCATTGCCTCCACCACCGAAAACCCGCATTTTTATATCTACAACGCCATTTTGTCGCGCTCGTCGCTCTTTGAGTTCAAGCCCGTCACGCCCGTGGCTCTGCGCCCCGTGCTCCGCCGCGCGCTGGACTATCTCAACCGCGAAAATAACGCCGAAAAAACGGTTACAGACGAGCTTTGCGACTATATCTCCACCTGCTCGCGCGGTGACGTGCGGCACTCGATCGTGCTGTTTGAAAACGCCTACCACGCCGCCGACACAGCACTTTCACGCGAGGATGTTGACAGCTTTGACACGTCTGTCAGCGGCTTTAACGACGACACGCACTACGATCTGCTCTCCTGCCTGCAAAAGTCGATCCGCGGCTCGGATCCCGACGCGGCGGTGTTCTACCTTGCAAAGCTGCTCTCCTTGGGCGAGTTGATCTCGGTGTGCCGCAGGCTTCAGGTCATCGCCTCCGAGGATATCGGGCTTGCCTACCCGCTTGCCGCCGTTGTCACGCGCGCCTGCTGTGAGTCGGCAAAGGAGCTGGGAATGCCCGAGGCACAGCTCACCCTTGCCAACGCCGCGATCCTGCTTGCCACCGCCCCCAAGTCCAACGCCGCGCACAACGCCGTGCTTGCCGCTGCTGAGGACGTGAGACAAGGCAAAGGCATCACCGTCCCCACACACCTGCAAAGCCCGCTGTTCAAGGGCTACAAATATCCGCACGACTATGAAAACCACTACGTCGAGCAGCAGTATCTCCCCGATGACCTCCTCGGCACAACCTACTATTTCCCCGCCCCCAATAAAACCGAGCAAGCGGCGGCGGAGTATTGGAGCAAGATCAAAAACAAGAAATAAGAAGACGGTTTTGTCAGAACCTTCTTGAATAGAAAAGGATTGGCAAGCCAATCCCGTGATTTGCTCCGCAAATACACGTCCGACACCTCCAAGAACTTTCAATAAAGGTTTATAAGTATATTATTGGGATTGTCTGTGCGCTGTTCCATCAAATTTGTGGCGACAAAGGGATATTTGATCGCTTTACCCAAGCAATAGTTCCCGCTACCATTTTGGGGCCACTAACCCAAAATGGGCTCCCGAATAAAGTTCATTTTTTTAATTTGAGATCAGTATAAGGAGACATAACCATGAAGCTCTATCTCAAGCAAAAAATATTTACGTGGGGCGACAAATTCTCGGTCTATGACGAGAACGGCACGCCGCGCTATCAGGTGGAGGGCGAGGTCTTTACCTTCGGCAAAAAGCTCCATCTGTGCGACACCTTCGGCAATGAGCTTGCCTTTATCCATCAAAAGCTCTTCTCCTTCTTGCCGAGATATTACATCAGCCGAGGCGGCAGAGAGGTTGCCGAGGTCGTAAAGGAATTCACCTTTTTCAAGCAGGAATACAGCGTGGAGGGGCTTGGCTGGCAGGTGCACGGTGACTTCTGGGATCACACCTACGAGGTCACGGGCGGCGGCAGAACGATCGCCTCGGTCTCCAAGCGCTGGTTCACCTGGGGCGACACCTATGAGATCGACATCGCCGACGGGCTTGACGAGGTTATGGCACTCGCCGTCGTCCTCGTCATCGACGCCTGCATCGAAGCGGCTTCGAATAATGATTGAGTTTTTGTGGGGAAACTTTTGAAAAAGTTTCCCCACACCCCTTCCAAACTTTCAATAAGGGGTATACGGATATGGTGGATGTTTCTGCCACGTTTCCTTGTAGGGGACGGCGCCTCGACGTCCCGAAAACAAACGCATATCATCGCACGATCGAAAAGCGTACCCATTTTTGTAGGGGGGGTAGCGAAGCGACACGAGCGTAATGAATGACATCACGGTGGGATGTCAAAACGCGAGTGTGACCGAGCCACAGCGAGAAGTGCTCCTCCCACAAACAAACGCACACTACTGCACAAACGGCAACCGCGCAACCTCTGTAG
>JAFTXB010000068.1 GCA_017461825.1 Clostridia bacterium | reverse complement strand
GAAGCGCGCCCCATCACGGGCAGAACGCACCAGCTCCGCGTGCATTTTGCGCACATCGGGCCCCCCTTAACGGGTGACGATCTCTACGGCACGCCGTCGGATGCGATCGCACGGCACGCGCTCCATGCCCGTACGCTCGCCTTTCCCCACCCCGTGACAAATGAAGTCATTAAAATTACTGCACCGCTTGCTGACGATTTTGAATCCGCTTTGCGCAAATTCTTCCCATCCTATGCCGAAAGGAATACTTTATGACCTACGAAACATCCCCACACACTCCAAAAAAGCTTCCACGTGTGTGTAAAATTCTCTATCTTCTGACAGGCGTTAGTGCCGTACTGTACTTTGTTTTTACCCGAAGCCCTGCCTTTTCCGATTGGTTCAATCGCTATATCAGTAGCTTTGGCAGGCAGATATTTGCCTACCTTTTTGCTTGGCTTCCGTTTTCATTTGCCGAGCTTCTCATCTGCCTTTTACCGCTGATTCTGGTCATCCTCGTCGTCATCGGTTGCAAGCATTACTGTGCCTCAAACCGAGATGCGTTTGTTTACATTGGAATCCTTCTCTCGGGCATCTGTGTGATTGGGATCATTTTCGTGTGGAACTTTGCCCCGGGCTATTATGGCACAACGCTCGACAAGAAACTGGAGCTTGAACGTAAAAAAAGCAGTGCCGACGATCTCTATCAAACCGCCGAATTATTACGGCAGGAGATCGCATCCTTAGAGGAAGAAATTGTTTTCCTGCCCGACGGCTCATCGGTAATGCCTTATTCCTATGATGAAATGAATAGCAAGCTGCTTGCTGCTTACAAAAAATTTTGCGAAAAGCACGATTTTGTAAGCACATTTTACAGCCGTGTAAAACCGATCATGCTCAGCGAACCGATGTCCTACACGCATATCACTGGCGTTTACACGTTTTTTACGGGTGAAGCCAACATCAATGTCAATTTTCCCGACTATACGATCCCTTACACAGCCGCTCATGAGTTGGCGCACCAACGCGGGATCGCACGTGAGGACGAAGCAAATTTTGTAGCATTTCTCATCTGCATGGAATCGGACGACCCATATATCCGCTACAGCGCTTGCCTCAACACCTATGAATACGTGATCTCCGCCCTTCGCTCGGCAGACCGCGATCTTTACAAATTGACCTACCAAAAGCTCCCCTCTGCTGTCCAAGCCGAGGAGGTCGCTTACAGCAAATTCTTTGACAAATACCGCGAAAACGTCGCCGCTACCGTAACCGAGGCAACCAATAATTCCTATCTGCAAAGTCAGGGATCTGTTGAGGGAACAAGATCCTACAACATGGTAGTTGATCTTGCCGTAGCGTATTATCGGGAGATTATGGAGTGAGTTTTTCGGGGGAGGGACCTTTGGGTAAAAGGTCCCTCCCCCGAGTTCCCTCCTCCAAACCTTTTTCATAAAAAAGGGTTCTGTAGGCTTGTGTGGGAAATGCGTAGCCGGTTGAGATGTTTTTTTAATAAAAATAGAGCAAGCCTCTTGACAAATCAAGAAATTTGCTCTATAATATAGGCGAGGGGGGCACCAGTGACGGTTGCTTACTTCTTGTCGATTAGATAACCGCCAAGTTACGAGCTGGGGCGGTTATCTTTTTTTGTGTTGCGCGATGTATTCTAACAAGAGTTCCAGAGCGACGATGATCGCTACGAGAAAATCATGCTGTGTAAACATGAGCATCACCTCCCTCCGGCTCGGAGGGAGAAAGATATGCTCCCTCCGTGGATCGAAGAAAGCAACCGCCACCGTTATGGTGTACCCCAAGGGTTCCGTGGAACCGAGGTCATTATATCACTTTTGGGCTCTCTTGTCAAGTTCTTTTTAACACTTCCGCAGTCTATTACCACTAAAAACGAGCAAGCGCTCAAAGCATTGAGGCTTACCCGTTTTTTTCGTTTGCTTTTGCAAACCGATCCTGCCCGTTGCGCTCTCAACACAGGATCCGTTATACCTCTCCTGAAACAGCAAGGCGTGCATCATGCGTATATTGTCCTCAAACCGAATTTTGACCGCGAATCAAACGATCGGCATTTCGGTCATACGGAGTTTGGCACAACCGTAAGGATACAGCACGCGCTCAACAGGAGCGTCAATCGGTTTACGGCTTTCGGGGAGCTTTGCGCAGACTGTCTCGTAGCCCTCTGCATAGCCCCAATCGATATGGCAAACTTCGGCGCGGATCACAAGTGTCGGGTGCTTTGACGAAAACGGAATGTCGTCCTCGGCATCGCGCTCCTCAACACGCAAATTACGTGACGTATACGCGTAATTCCAATCCGATGCACCCTTGTAATCGTAGTCGCAGTACGGGAATTTGCGCTCCACGTTATTTTTCACGTACTCGCGCAGACTGACCTCATACGCAATAGGAAGTGAAAAGACCAACGATCCGTATGCGGCATTGTACAACCCGACAGGGCTTTTAATCAGCCTAGCTTCTGCCTCAAAAGCGATCTCAATAACGGTCTCACCTGCCGCAAATCCGCCAAAGGTCAGCATTGCCTTTTTGCGAACAGCATTACCGTTGACCGTTACGTGCTTTGCAAAGGACGGTACGCGGATATGCAGCTTCATGCCGGTTTTCTTTTCGGCATTCACGCGGTAAACAAAGCGGTTTCGGAAGGGATAAGAGG
>JAFTXB010000067.1 GCA_017461825.1 Clostridia bacterium | reverse complement strand
GATGTTGTTATCGTTGGCGCAGGTCCTGCGGGGATATTTACCGCACTTGAGATGTTGCGCAAAGGAACCAAACAAAAGATCGTGATCGTTGAAAAAGGAAGGTCTGTTAGAAAACGTTCCTGTCCAAAGGCAAAAACCGGACGTTGCATGAATTGCAAGCCCTATTGTCATATTACAACGGGCTTTTCGGGAGCCGGGGCATTTTCGGACGGTAAGCTGTCGCTGAGCTGTGAGGTGGGAGGAGACCTGCCGCAGCTGCTTGGAACCGATTTCGTTCAGTCCATTACCGATTACACCGATACCATCTATCTTGATTTTGGAGCTGATACGCATATTGAGGGCGCTGAGATCAACGATGAGGTTAAGGAGATCCGTAAGAGAGCGATCCGTGCAGGTCTAAAACTTGTAGATTGTCCGATCCGCCATATCGGTACCGAAAAGGCGCATCAATTGTATGCGGATATTGAAGCACATCTTTTGTCTTGCGGTGTTGAGATCTATTTTGGATGCGAGTGCAACAATCTGATCCTCGACGGTGCGAAATGCTTAGGTGTTATCGTGACAAAAGATGGCAAGACCGAAGAGATTTACGCCAAGCATACCATTTTTGCAACTGGCCGCCGCGGCGCGGATTGGCTCGAAAAGCTGTGCGGAGAGCACAACATTGCGCATCTGCCGGGTACGGTTGATATTGGTGTGCGCGTAGAGGTGCGCAACGAGGTCATGGAAAAAGTCAACAAGGTGCTTTATGAATCCAAGTTGATCGGCTATCCCGCGCCTTTTAAAAACAAAGTACGTACCTTCTGTCAAAACCCCGGCGGTTTTGTCAGCCAGGAGAATTACGACAACGATCTGGCGGTCGTAAACGGACACTCGTATAAGGAAAAGAAATCGAATAATACAAACCTTGCAATCCTTTGCTCGCACAACTTCTCAGTGCCGTTCAATCAGCCCATTGAGTATGCGCAAAAGGTGGGAGAACTGACAAACATGCTGGGCGCAGGACACATTCTCGTTCAGCGATTTGGTGATATTTTGGACGGAAAACGCACTTGGGATAAAGAACTGGCGCAGTCCAACGTAAAGCCCACTCTGCCCGATGCGGTGGCAGGAGACATTACGGCGGCAATGCCTTATCGTGCAATGACAAACATCATCAATTTCATTCAGGCAATGGATCAGGTGGTGCCCGGGTTTGCTTCGTACGAAACACTTTTGTATTCTCCTGAGCTGAAATTTTACAGCAACCGCGTTAAAATGGATGAGAAATTGAATACAAATGTAGAAGGTCTGCATTGCCTCGGTGACTCCAGCGGATGGACGCGAGGACTTATGATGGCATCCGTTATGGGTGTCATTATGGGACGCATTCTGGTAGAAAATGAATAATAGCAAGAACGGTCGGTGCATTTTGCACCGACCGTTCGCCGTTTATTTCTTATTTTTTCGGAAAACTGTCCTTCAGTCCAACCACGCGGTTAAAGGTGTTTTCATATTTGGTATCCTTGCAGAAGTAGCCGACACGGACGAACTGGAATTGCTCGCCCTCTTTAGCATCCTTGAGGCACGGTTCAATACGGCAGTTTTCAAGCTTGATCAGCGAATCGGGATTGAGATAATCGTTGTAGGTCTTATCCTCGGGAATATCATTCACGTTCTCAATGGTAAAGAGCTTGTCGTAAAGCATCAGCGTTGTTTCCTCGGAATACTGTGCTGAAAGCCAATGAATGGTTCCTTTGATCTTTCGTCCGTCGGTAGGCATTCCGTTTCCGGTTTCCAGATCGGCGGTGCAACGGATCTCTTGGATCGAGCCGTCTTCGTTTTTGACGATCTCGTTGCAACGGACAATATAAGCACCCATCAAGCGCACCTCGCCATCGGGCTTCATGCGGAAGAACTTGGGAGGCGGAACCTCGGCAAAGTCATCGGCATCGATGAAGAGTTCACGGGTAAATGCGACCTTTCTCGTGCCTGCATCGGGATTTTGGGGATTGTTGGAGACTTCAAAATACTCGACCTTATCCTCGGGATAGTTGGTTACGACCACCTTGATCGGCTTCTGTACACAGATGCGGCGGGGGGCAGTGGTGTTGAGTTCCTCGCGGATACAGTGCTCCAAAAGTCCGATGTCAACGAGACTGTCTGCCTTGGAAACACCTGCACGGGTGACAAAATCAAAGATCGAAGCGGGAGTATAACCGCGTCGGCGGAGAGCGCAAAGGGTAGGGAGGCGGGGATCATCCCAACCGTCAACCATATTGTTTTCAACAAGATAACGCAAATAACGTTTGGACATGACGGTGTTTGTAACGTTGAGGCGGGCAAATTCTCTTTGCTTGGGGAACTGTCCGTTTCCGCAACCGACATTGTTGATCACCCATTCATAGAGCGGACGATGATTTTCAAATTCAAGAGAGCAGAGCGAGTGCGTAATGCCCTCGAGTGCATCCTGAATGGGATGAGCATAGTCGTAAAGAGGATATATGCACCACTTGTTGCCCTGTCTGTGGTGATCGGTGTGCACGATGCGGTAGATCGCGGGGTCACGCATATTCATATTGGGCGATGCCATGTCGATCTTGGCGCGCAGGGTACGCGTACCGTCGGCAAATTCACCGTTTTTCATACGTTCAAAGAGATCGAGGTTTTCTTCCACCGAGCGATCGCGGTAGGGTGAATTTTTGCCGGGCTGTGTCAAAGTACCTCTGTATTCACGCATCTCTTCGGCGGTCAGGTCACAAACATAGGCTTTTCCGTCTTTGATGAGCTTGATCGCGTACTCATAACACTTGTCAAAGTAATCCGAACCGTAGAAGATTCCGCCGTTGGGAATTGCGCCAAGCCATGTCAGATCCTTGTAGATCGATTCAACGTACTCGTTATCTTCCTTTGCAGGGTTGGTATCATCGTAACGGAGATTAAACTGTCCGTTATACTTTTGTGCTACCTGATAGTTGATCATGATTGCCTTTGCAGAGCCGATGTGAAGGTATCCGTTTGGCTCGGGAGGAAACCGGGTATGGATCTTAAGGTTAGGATCCTCACGCAGATCCTCATCGATAATATCGTGTATAAAGTTTCTTTCAATTTCTGCCATTTTGTTGTTCCAAAACCTTTCTCAAAGTCAATCAAGTCTTTCAATCATGCTTTCAATGCGGCACACCGTATTGCTTTTGCCCAAGATCTGCATGACCGTATAGAGGTCGGGCGCATTGAGCTTGCCCGTTACTGCAACACGCAGGAACATACTTACGTCGGCAATGCTGCCCGCATAGCTTTCGGGGGATTGCTTATATGCTTTCATATCGTCGCAATAGCCGATTTCTCGCGCGACTGCTTTTACCTTTTCAAACCAAGTGTTCATGTCGTCCGCCTCGTCATAGGTAGCAAGGAATCCTTGCAATGCTGCCTTAATATCCGAGTGTTTGAACTGTTCGGGGTACGCGTCGATTTGTTTGGAATCAAAGAAGAATCCCATATAAGGCTTTGCATCTGCCCACGTAGCCAGATCCTTTCTTGGCTTTTTTCCGCCTCTGCCAATTGCAAAGATCGACTCGGTAAATGCTTTGTCCTTTGCAAGCTGTGCGCCAAATTCAGGATCATATTGCAAAGCCCATGCGGTGACCTTTTCTGTAACTTCTGCGGCACTCATACGTGAAATCACGTTCTTACTGACATCATTGAGCTTGTCAAAATCAAAAAGACAACCAGATGAGCTCATTTTTTTGATGTTGAAGGGGAAGTCGGTGTAGGGCTTGTCCGCGTTTTGCATATGCCATTCCTCGTAATTGGAATTGAGGAGCGTCATAATATATTCGCAAACGCAATCGGGATCGTATCCCATGCGGCTGTAATCGTCCATATTGGCACCCATATCGCGCTTGGAAAGCTTTTTCTTGTTGCCGTTTTCATCAAGTCGCATGATCTGCGCGATGTGCAAATACTTGGGCAGGCGGAATCCGAGATAACGGAAGAGCATGATATGCTTTGCAAGGCTCGGAAGCCATTCTTCGCCGCGAATAACATGGGTGGTACCCATGAGGTGGTCGTCAACCGCGTGCGCAAAGTGATAGGTGGGAATTCCGTCAGATTTGAGAAGAACAAAATCTTCATCGTTTTCGGGAATCTCCAATTTACCCTTGATCAGATCCGTAAAAGGCGTTTTCTTTTCGGGATCACCGTCAGCCAGGAGACGTAAAACAAAGGGGTTTCCCGCGGCAAGATTTTCTTTGACCTCATCAATTGTGATCTCTCGAGCCTTCAGCATAGCCTCACGTTGCGCGGTTTGATCTTCGTGCCAATCTTTTGCTTTGATCTCGGCTTTTTTATCGACTGCGTTCAGTGCCTCCAGCTCTTCCTTGGTGGTGAAAACGGGGTAAGCCTTGCCCTCGGACACAAGTTGCTTTGCAAATACGTGGTAGATCGGTCCGCGTTGGCTCTGTCTGTAGGGACCGTAAATACCCTTGTCTGTAATTGTGCCGTCGGCACCGATCACGGCACCCTCGTCAAAGTGTATGCCATAATGGGCTAACGTGTGGATGAGTCCCTCTGCTGCGCCGTCCACCTCGCGTTTTGCGTCGGTATCCTCAATACGGAGATAAAATACACCGCCGCTTTGGTGAGCAAGACGTTCTCCTATGGTGGAGGGGAAAAGACCTCCAAAGTGGACGAATCCCGTAGGACTGGGAGCAAAACGTGTGACCTTTGCTCCCTCTGCGAGCTCACGGCGAGGGTATTTTGCCTCGACGTCAGCAGGTGTTTCGGTTACGTTTGGAAAGAGAAGATCGGCAAGAAGCTGATAATCCATGGTTTTTATATATCCTTTCTGAGTTGTCAAATAAGATAAGCTGCCAGATCAAGCGCGATACCCAGTCGAGCCGGGGCGCCGTGTCCGGGGTAAATGAGGCTGTTTTGCGGAAAGTCGCGAAGCTTTTTGAGTGAATTTCTCAGTTGATCGGCGTCACCCTTCCAAAGGTCGCATCTGCCAACCCCTTCGTCGAACAGCGTGTCGCCCGTGAGAAGAAATTGATTTTCATTGCAGAGGTAACAGACCGATCCCGCGGAATGTCCGGGGGTGTGAATGACACGGATCATTTCGTCTCCCAGCTTTAAGATCTCTCCGTCTGTCAACACGCGGTCGGCATCACGGTAGTTGCGCTCTTGGCGAAAAAAGGTATAAAATGCATTTTTTGTGGAATCACCAAGCATTTCGGCATCGTCCTCGTGGATCATTACAGGAGCATCTGTATATTGCCGCAGGGTGTCGATCGACACGATGTGGTCAAAGTGTCCATGGGTGAGCAAAATAAGCTCTAATATCGCGCCTTTCTGCGCCACCGCATCCATCAGCGTATAGGCGTTTGCGCTTGGATCGACCAAAGCCGCATGCGATCCAACGGTGAGCAAATAGCAATTTGAGCCCCAAGAGCCGGGATATAAATTTTCAATCTCCAAAGCTATCAGCCTCCTTTGTCGCAAAATAACTCATTTTATTATACCACATTTTAAACGGCTTGTCTACTGTTTTTTAAAAAATAGTCTGTAATCTCAATCAAAAAAGAGTGAGAGATTACCCATCTCCCACTCAAAGTATATATCTGATATCAAACATTAAATCTGAAAAATACGATATCGCCGTCTTGCATGACGTATTCCTTGCCCTCACTGCGAAGAAGTCCTGCATCTTTAACGGCGTTCATGGTTCCGTATTTTTGCAGATCGTCAAACGCCACGACCTCAGCACGGATAAATCCACGCTCGATGTCCGAGTGGATCTTGCCTGCTGCCTTCGGTGCTTTTGTTCCGCGTCGGATCGTCCAAGCACGGCATTCGTCCGGCCCTGCGGTAAGGAAACTGATGAGCCCCAAAAGAGAATAGCTTGCCTTGATCAATCGGTCGAGTCCGCTTTCCTCAATTCCCATGTCGGAGAGGAACATTGCCTTTTCTTCTCCTGAAAGCTCGGCAATCTCGGCTTCGATCTGGCAGCAGATCGGAATAACCTCGGAGTGCTCGGTTTCAGCGTATGCTTTGAGAGCGGCGTAAGCCTCATTGTCGGTTGGTTCGGTTCCTGCCTCATCCTCACTGACATTTGCAACATAGATCACGGGCTTGCGGGTAAGCAGGGGAGTGTCATAAAGGCATGCTTCTTCATCATCGGAAAGTTCCACTGTACGGGCACATTTACCCTCTGCCAAGGCTGCCATCAACTTTTCAAAAACAGCAAGTTCAACAGCAAATTTTTTGTCAGCTTTCATTGCCTTGCGAGTACGGTCCATACGGCGTTCCAGCACTTCCATATCGGCAAAGATCAGCTCGAGGTTGATGGTTTCAAGGTCGCGCATGGGATCGATCGCACCGTCTACGTGTATAATATTTTCGTTCTCAAAGCAACGAATGACGTGAAGGATCGCATCTACTTCACGAATATTTGCAAGAAATTGATTTCCCAATCCTTCACCTTTGGATGCACCTTTGACAAGTCCCGCAATGTCAACAAATTCAATTACAGCGGGGGTATATTTGTTGGGGTGATGCATATCAGCCAAAAAATCCAACCGACTGTCAGGAACTGTAACAACACCAACATTGGGTTCGATGGTACAGAAAGGGTAATTTGCCGATTCCGCACCTGCATTTGTCAGAGCATTAAAAAGTGTGCTTTTTCCGACATTTGGAAGTCCTACGATACCAAGTTTCATTTTTTATATCTCCTTTGTTTTCAAGCATGATAAGTGATGGGGATTAATAACCGATAAGTGTTTCAAGGAGGTTATACTCCATGTCCGAATAAATCCGTACATAGTTCGAGGCGTTATAATTCTCGAGCGTAAATACTTCGATACTCTTGTTGATTTTTCCGAGTTCAAACAAAAAATCCGAAATAGCCGCTGAGTCAGACTCTTCAATATTAATACCGACATAAGCTGCAATCTTTACATTTTTCAGTTTTTCTATATCGGCAATATTGGGAGCTGTTCCTCCTACAGGCGCAAATGCCGCAAAGGCGGTTGGCATAGACATTGCGATTTCGTATACGCCCGTCGCGCCTTTTCCAACGCCGGTAAGATAGATTTTTGACGGATCAATTTTGTTTGCGGATGAAACAAGAGAAATAAGCGTTTCAAGCTGATATTTTACATCATACCAGTTTTTCTCGGTTTTGGAAAGGTTAGGAATCAAAACGTAAGCATTAGGATAAACTCCGCCTTCATAAAGCATTTTGGTAAGCCCCTCATTTTTGATCATGGCATCGATCCCGTCACCACCGTCACTTTCATCGTGAAGATACACGATAAGGGGAAGCCCATCATCCGTGATAGCCGGAGAAGAAAGCCAATAATCAAAGTCGCCGTATTTATGCTTTGTCACAACAGCGGGGGTTCCCTTACTTGATTCAGTTGTTTCCGAAGTGTTGTCGGTCGTGGTTACCTCTTCTTTTGTGGTATCTGATTCGGAAGAGTCGCCATTGTTATTCACACAGGAATAAAGCGAAAAAGCAGATACTGTGAGTGTCATCACAAGAAGAAATGGTAAAATTCTTTTTTTCATAATGATCTCCTTTGGCTGTTTTGATATCAATATACTATTCTACCATAAATATGCTTTTTTGTCAAGAAGATAGTTGCGAGTATTTTATTTCTCTTTGCGCGAAAGCGCGAATGCAAAAATGCAAGGAAGAGAATGATAACTTGCAAAAAATGTCAGTTGCTGTATATTTGGAGCACAGTTGACGGAAAAATAATGAGGCTTTTTCGGGAAATGATTAGAAGAGAGACGAAAGATAGGACTTTTTTTAAAAAAAATATATATTAATTATGAATAATTTAGAATAAGTATTGACAAATAAATGTAAAAATGGTATACTACATTGGTATGAATATTTTATGCTGCGGGCATATACACATTTTTTAGACAGAGTTCTGATTTGACTGAAGTTCGCTTTTTGCGCAGTTTCAAACGAACGGAGCTTTTTTTATGAAGTATGGTTGCTTGAATAATTCGCAATAGCGGAGCGGCATCGATTATTCAATTTGCAAATGTGAGGAAAAGAAAATGCACAAGAACAATCCAACAAAACGACATTTTAAGAACATCAAAGTCAGATGCGTGGTCGCCCTGCTTACTATTGTCTTACTTGTCGAATCCATGGCTTTTGGTGTTGTTGCCGGAGTTAAGGAGATAGGTGCCATTTTCGGAGGAGACAAAATGGGCAATAGCTCGTCTGCTTCAAATGGATTTGGTACCTTTGACAGTAATGAGATCGCAGAGCAATTGCGTGATGATATACTCAGAACGATGAAGCAGGACCTTCTTCATCGAATTGACGATTATGCGCTTTCAGGGGCCGTTTCGGTCATTCTAACGTTTACAGATGATTCGTTGGTTGAAAAATACAATGAATCTTATGCGAACAAGATGTCTTATGAAGAATTTAAGCTTTCCGATGCCGCAAAGGATATTGAAAAAGAACTTGAAGCGGCTCGAGCTCCCATTATTGCCGAGCTTCAAGAAAAAGAGCTGATTGGCGATGTAAGACAGAGTTACGTTCATATTCTTGATGGCGTTTACGTTGATACGACCTTTGAGGATCTTGAGGCGATCTGCGAGATCGACGGGATCTCAAGAATTATGGTTTCGAGTACATATGCGCCTCTCGAGGCTGTTAATAATCCTGTTGATGTTTACGATACCGGTATCTTTAACAGTGCGAGTGTACCGTATACCGGAAAGGGAACCATCGTAGCTGTTCTTGATACAGGCTGTGACTATGCGCACTCTGCTTTTACCTCCTATACTGTGGTTGATCCCCGCTATGACCGCGACGATATCGCCGCTCTTATTCCCGGTACTGCTGCAAACAAATTTACTCCCGGTCTTGAGGCAAGAGAAGTCTATTACGGCAATCTTACCGGAAATAAGATTGCGTACGGTTATGACTATGCGGATAAGGATCCCGATATCATGCCGTTCGAGAACAGCCATGGAACTCACGTTGCAGGCATTATTGCAGGTAAGGATGACGTAATTACCGGTGTTGCTATTGACGCGCAACTTGCGATCATGAAGGTGTTCAGCGACTATAAAGATGGCGCTGAGGACGGAGATATCATTGCAGCACTTGAGGACTGTATTGTCCTTGGAGTTGATGCTATTAACATGAGCCTTGGATCCTCTTGCGGATTCTCTTATGAGTCGGATGCTGAGGAGATCTACAAAAACGAGCTCTACAGCAGAGTAGAGCAGGCAGGTATCTCTCTGGTCGTTGCAGCTTCCAATGACTACAGCTCGGGCTTTGGCGGTGAAGACGGAAACACAAACAAGACCGACAATCCCGACTCCGCTACAGTCGGTTCTCCCGCAACCTATTCCGCATCTCTTGCTGTTGCGTCTGTCAGCGGTAAGAAGGAAAACTATATGCTTGCCAACGGCGATCAGGTTGTATTCTTCATTAAGTCTTTCAGCACTTCTGCTGAGGAATACGACTTCTTTGCTATGATGAATATCAAAGAAGGCGAAAAGAAAACCTATGAATATGTAACGGTTCCCGGTTTTGGACTTGCGATTAACTACGCAGGTCTTGATGTCAAGAATAAGATTGCGCTCGTGCAGAGAGGCGACATTACTTTTGAAGAAAAGGTTCAGTTCGCGCAGGAAGCCGGAGCAATCGCCGTGATCATTTATAATAATGTATACGGTGATATTACGATGACGATCGGTAACCACGCAAAGATCCCTGCGGTTTCGATCGGAAAGGATGAAGGTGAAATTCTTGCCGCACGCGAAAGTGGCACACTGGAATTTGATCTTAGCAATCTTGCAGGTCCCTTTATGAGTGGATTCTCTTCTTGGGGACCGACTCCCGACCTTAAGCTTAAGCCCGAGATCACCGCTCACGGCGGAAACATTAATTCCGCAGTGGTAGGCGGTGAATATGACGAGCTCAGCGGAACGAGTATGGCGTCACCAAACATGTGCGGTATCTCGGTTCTGATCCGTCAGTATGTAAATGAAAAGTTCCCCGATCTGTCCGATGTTGAAGCGCGCGACCTTGTGAACCGACTCTGTATGTCGACCGCAACGATCGCACTTGACAGAAAGGGCAATCCTTATTCCCCCAGAAAGCAGGGCGCCGGTCTTGCCGATCTGAAAAAGGCAACCACAACATCAGCATATCTTCTCGTTGACGGAATAGGAAAGACCAAGCTTGAACTTGGAGACGACCCGCTCCGCACAGGCGTTTATGAAATGGCAATAAAACTTGTTAACGTTTCAAATGCTCCTGTAAGCTACAAGCTCGGAAACATTACGATGACAGAAAGTATTTCCACATCTGATCCCGAGTATGTTGCTGAGATCGCTTATCTGCTTTCCAACACTTCCGAGTATTCGGTGGAGGGCGGAACGCTTACCGACGGTGTTGTTACCGTTGCCGCAAATCAAACTGCAACGATCACTGTTAAGATCACGCTTTCCGATGCAGATAAGAGCTATATTGACTCTACCTTTGAAAACGGTATGTTTGTTGAAGGATTTCTTACCTTTAATAATACCGATGAGAACGGAGTTGACCTGAACGCTCCTTTCCTTGCTTTCTACGGAAACTGGGGCGATGCTCCCATCTTTGACCTTGATTATTACGAGGTTGAGACAGAGGCGCACGATGATGCAATAGATGACGATGATAAGATCAAAGCCGACTATTACGCAACGACTCCTCTCGGTTCTTATTACTATGACTATATTCTTCCTCTCGGAACCTACCTCTACACAATGGATGAGGATGCATATTCCCCCATTCCCGCAACCCGCGAGCATGCATCAATCTCCTATTTTAAATCGAGCATAAGCGGAATCTACGGTGTGTTTACAGGACTTCTCCGCAATGCAAAAGAGATGAACGTATCGATCGTGAACACAGACACGGGTGAGGTCGTTTGGGAAATGACCGAATATAACTGCTACAAGTCTCACTACCGTGGAGCTCCCGGTCCTTACGCATCCAGAATCGATATCCAAATGTTGGATGATGAGACGAATAAGCTGTTTGGCTATAACAACGCCCACTATGAAGTTACGATGAGCGCAAAGCTTGACTGGGACGGTGGAGAAAACATATCCGATTCCTACAGCTTCTCCTTCTATCTTGACTACGAAGCTCCTACCATTACGGATGCTACTTTCCGTACCGAATATGATAAGTCGCGCGAGGAGAACAGATACTACCTTGATGTAATGGTTTACGATAACCATTATGCAATGTCTTGCCGTCCCGTACTCATTTACGATTTTGTAAATG
>JAFTXB010000066.1 GCA_017461825.1 Clostridia bacterium | reverse complement strand
TAAGGAGTTTTTATGAAAAGAATTATAATTCTCATTTTGGCACTTATATTTTGCTTATCGTGTATGAGTGCTTGCAACAACGAACCCCCCGTTTTCGAAGACGAAACGAATGAACAAGTGACCAAGGATCCGGACAGACCCTTGACTGATGCTGAACTTCGGGCACAGGAAAAGGACAAACTTCCCGAATGGGTGAACACCAAATTTAAAGGACGTAGTATCACAACGTATTCTTTCCATGAGAATTATGTAATAGATACAGAAGGCTATGGCGAATATACAGGTGATAAGGTAAGTGACCTGATCTATGAACGTAATATGGCGGTTGAAGAAAGATTGGGGATCGTCATTGAAAATCGAGTATCGTCAACGAGCGGCTTTACAGCATACGGTGATGAACTGAGTGTTTTTGCACACTCCCAAAACAGCGATTTCGATATTATTTATACAATGGGAAATTCGGCTATATCGTCCGGAGCAGAATATATCTATTTCAGTGATGTCAGCCAATATGAATATCTTTCACTGGAGGATCCGTGGTGGAAGCTTGATGCTATGCAAAACCAGTCCTTTGACGGTAGAACCTTGCATTATCTTGTAGGAGATATTACGCTTACCACTTACACCAAAGCAAGCGCTATTTACGTCAATGCTGAAGAATATGCAGCAAGATACAGCGAGGGGTTGGATGGACTTTACGATTTGGTTATTGATGGCAAATGGACTCTCGAAGTACTGGCACAAAAAGCTGCTGAATCTTATACCGATATTAACGGCGACGGTTTGGATTTGGAAACCGATTTTATCGGCTTTGTGATTGGAAATCCGGTCAGAGTAAAGGCTTTAGAATACGGATTTGATGTTCGCCGTTGGAGCAGAGATGATGACGGCTTTGTTATTGTCGATTTTGATCTTGAGCGCGCCTCTACAGCAGTGAGCGCGATGATTGAACTGCTTTTTGAGAATGAAGGTGTCTATTATGATGCCGGATATGTTTATCCTTCAAAATCGTTTGTTAACGGAAATATACTGTTTTGGGAAGGGCAATTAAAGTCTTTGACTGAAGGTCCGATACGGAATATGGAAGCAGATTTCGGTATTATTCCAACTCCGAAATTGGACGAATTACAGGAAAACTATATGTCCGAGATTCAGGAGTCCTCTACCTTCGTAGTTATTCCCACGACCTGTAAGGATACCGAATTTACATCCATCGTGGTGGAAGCGCTTTGTACCGAGTCTTACAGAAAAGTCGTTCTTCCGTTTTTGGAAGAATGTCTAAAGATGCAATATGTGCGCGAGAGCCGTGCCGGTAAAAACATTGACATCATTTTAGAAACAGCGGTAAAAGATTATTTTGGACTTTATAATCCGGGAGGAATCGGTAAATTGATTTCAACCACCGCATTGATGGAAGTAAACCGCCTTTCCTCAAACTACCAGACCTTATTGGATGCGGCTAACCAAAAGCTTTTGAAAATCAAAGCGTATTACCAATAATGCAATTTTACAGGCAACAATGCGAAAAATGTGATGCATATCCAAATCATGCAACTGCTTTTATCTCAATTCTTTTTGTGGGACTGATTTTGTGTGTACTTTTTGTTTCATGCAACAATCAGGTCAATAATGTTGTTGATTCGGATAGCGTCCTTTTGGAGGAATCCACAGCGGATGATGTTACGGATAACGCAGATGCACCGATTGACGGAACAATGCAGCCGGTAAAGCCAACAACCTATATGTTGAATGACATTGTTGAAAAGCTTAAGATACACGGCAGGACAGAGTTTTTACAGGGCGGAATTGCATGTGATTTTACTGCATCGGGAATAGAGTTTTCTCTTCAAGCGGAAGGCGAGGTTGCTCTTACGGTTACTCCCACGAAAGATACCTTTTTTACGGTATGGGTGGATGGCGTGCGCATGGAGGAGCGCTTATTCGCTCCCGCAAGACAGACTGATCTGATTCTTGCGAGCTTTTCGGATCAGAGAGTTCATACGATTCGTGTATTAAAACAGACAGAAGCACAGTTTTCATTATGCGTTTTGAATTCTTTGCGTTTCGTCGGGGATATGTCCGATCCTCCGAGGGACTGTAAGAAATACGTAGAAATTATCGGTGACAGCATTGTTTGCGGACATGGAATTTTATGTCTTAACGGCGAAAAAGAGCAGGGAACCGCTCTTTACGAAGACGGCACATTGGGGTTTGCCTATCTTACGGCGGAAACCTTGGGAGCTGATTGCTCGATCGTCGGATGTAGCGGTATTGGAATCGATAAAGGGTTTACTACTTTTTCGGAGGATGATTTTTATCCCAAAGCATCTTATTACCGTGACCGCGGAACTGCGTACGGTTTTTCAAGAAAGCCCGATCTGGTTGTCATCAATCTCGGAACGAACGATCAAATGAAGGGGTCATCCGAAATGGTGTTCAAAGCAGGGGTAAGGTCCTTGATTGCATTTATCCGCGAGCAATACGGCGATGTCAATATCGTTTGGACATACAACATGATGAGGGATAACAACGTGGAGCCATGGGTGAGAGCCGTTATAGAAGAGCTTGGCGGTGAGCAAAACGGGCTTTATATGTGTAAGCTCAACAGAGATCTACAGGGAGGAAACGGACATCCGACGGAGGATGGACACTTGATCGCATCTCGAATTTTGGTATCCTTTGTCAATGAAAAAGGTCTGTTTACCTAAACGGACCGTAGCCTTTTTACAAAACATCAGCGAGGTCAGCACAGTATGCTATATCCAAAAAGTAACTTATACAGGACGGTTACGTCGTTAAACGGGCTTTGGCATTTTTCCGTTGTGGCGGATGACTATCTTCCGCATGCGCCACTGCAGGACTATCGCCTGACGGCAGTGCCCGCCAGCATGAACGAGATCGTTACCGATACGGAAACCAAGAATCATGTTGGAAAAATCGTTTACGAGTGTGTATTTTCCGTTCCACATATCAGCAAGAGCGAATATCGCTTACGTTTAGGCGCTGTCAGCCACAAGTGTGAGGTGTATCTGAACGGAGTTAAAATAGGGGCGGGGATAAACGGATATCTTCCGATCGATCTTCCGTTGGAATGTTTATTGGAAAAAAATCGGTTATCGGTTGTGATCGACAACCGCTTAACCAACGAAACATTTCCTCCGGGAAGACTTGAGGGGCGTAAACAGATCATCAATCATGATTTTTATAACTATACGGGCATTCATAGGGATGTTTTGGTTTATTCAAGACCGAAACAGCACATTGAGGATATCGAAATTCAAACCGTAGTAGACGGTGATTACCGAAAAATCAAAATCAATGCCAAAACAACCTGTGAAAAAATATCGTATCAAATTCTGGACAAAAGCGGAGAGCCCGTGATCACTTCAGAAAACTCTGAGATTATGATTCCGAATCCTGCGCTGTGGTCACCGGAATCGCCCTATTTGTATACTCTGATTGCGCAAACGGAGTGCGATCAATATGAGGAACGGTTTGGGATCCGAAAGGTCGAGGTGGATGGAAATCGATTCTTGCTCAATGATAAGCCTGTATATTTCAAGGGCTTTGGTATGCACGAGGATTTCTTCATACTTGGAAAGGGTAATAGTAGCGCGGTCAATATTCGCAATTTCGAATTGCTGAAATGGATCCACGCGAATTCAATCCGTACCAGTCATTATCCCTACAGCGAGGAGATCATGAACCTTGCCGATGAATATGGGATTATGGTGATTGAGGAGGTTCCCGCCGTTGGTATGAATTGGTGGGAAGAAAATTTTGGAGCAAACGGAGCAAATGAAAACACCTTGAAGCTACACAAGGAGCTGATCACCCAACTGTATGAGAGGGATAAGAATCACCCGTCGGTTATCATGCTAAGTGTGGCAAATGAGGCGGCAACCAATGAAGCATTGGGGGAAACATACTTTAAAGAGGTTATTGCCCATGCAAGAGAGTTGTGGCCACTTCCGATCACGATCGTGGAATTTTATAAATCTGATGAAACGCTTGTTTCCAAGTATGTGGACGTGATCTGTATAAACCGCTATTTCGGTTGGTATTACGATCACGGGGATCTTTCGGTAATCTGCGAGCAAATGAAGGAGGAGCTGTGTCGGTGGCATGATCGGTACCAAAAGCCGATCATTTTGACAGAATACGGCGCGGATACCGTTGAAGGACTTCATTCGCTGCCGGCGGAGAGCTTTTCCGAAGAATTTCAAAAAGAATATTTTGAACAGTGCGGAGAGGCGTTTGACGCATTTGATTTTTGTATTGGAGAGCATCCGTGGGCATTTGCCGATTTTAAGACCAAGCAAGGCTTAACTCGGGTGCGTGGAAATCGAAAGGGAATATTTACAAAGGACCGTCAACCCAAATCAGGCGCTTTTTATTTGCGTGACCGTTGGAAAAAACGTTGATAAAAACAGGAGAGCAAAATGCTTAAAAGAGAAAATATCAGAATCAGAGATCCGTTTATTTACACGGATTACGCAAACCAATGCTATTATATGTATGGAACGACCGCACTGGAGCCTCACTCATTGGATGCCCAAAATACTTTTTCTGTGTACCGTTCCCGTGACCTTGAATATTTTGAAGAGCCCAAAACGATCTTTGACGGTGGCAAAATCGGTTTTTGGGCGGATCGCGATTTTTGGGCACCTGAGGTACATAAATATAACGGGAAATATTACTTGTTCGGTAGCTGTAAGGCTGACGGGCAATGCAGGGCAACGCACATTTTCGTTTGTGACACACCGGATGGAGAATTCGTTCCTCTCACAGAAGAACCGATAACCCCACGGGATTGGGATTGCCTGGACGGAACCTTTTGGGTTGAAGATGGGATTCCTTATATCGTTTTCTCACATGAGTGGACGCAGATCAAAAATGGAGAAATTTGGGCAATGCCGCTTTCAAACGATTTGCGGCAAGCAGTCGGAGAACCGTTCTTGCTGTTCCGCGCATCCGACAACCCCGAGGTGAGTGAATTGGACGGAAGAGAAGGAACCTACGTAACAGACGGTCCGTTTTTATATTTTGAGAACGGACGGCTTCACATGACGTGGTCTTCCTTTTATCAAGGACGTTATCTGGTATTACAAGCTGAAAGCGATTCACTGAGAGGAAATTGGACGCACAGCGGAAGCCGATTTGACTTTGATGGGGGACACGCGATGTTGTTTCAACGTCTTGACGGCAAAAGAATGATCTCTCTTCACCGACCCAATATAGCTGATTTTGAAAGACCTTTTTTCCGTGAATATTGATCAGCATCGAAGGGAAGTGATAAAATGAAAGCAATTCCCCCCGAATTTATGACGACACCGATCGTTTACGCCGTCAAAAATACTTATCAGATCATGGTTCCCGTCAGCTGTGAAACCGTAATGTGGGTAAGTGTGGGAGACCGATGCTTTTACGATGATTCCAACGGTATTTTGCGTTCTGCTTCCTCTACACACTGTATGACGGGCCTGCCGGTTTGTTGGATCGGGAAAAGAGATATACCGTTTGCTACCCGTGTCATTCATGAAAGAAAGCCGTATTATATCTCGATACTTTTTCCCACCTACTGCTCTCGGCGACAAAATTGATAGGATAAAGTCATTTTTGCCCTTTTGGGAGGCTAAAGTTGAGAAAAAATGCCACTTTTATCTACTTTTTGGTTATAAAAACGGAAGAAAACGCCGTGAAAGCCACAAAAAATGGAAAAAAGTCGCGCAAAAGCAGGGGGCTATCAATTTTGTCGCCGAATACCCCAAAAGCAATGAAGCCCTATCAAAAAAGTCGCCAAGAACCGAAAATGTAAAGTTCTCACGTATGATCCCACCGTAAAGAAAACATCTAAAGTATGACATAATTTATATACGTTGTATATTGCCTTGTAAAGAATACATTTGATGCATGACAAAAATTATTTACGGCGTCTATTGCCTTATAAAAAACGGCTAATCTGCGGTTTCAACTTTCGGAAAACGAACCGATTCTGTTAATCTGACGCACTTAGATGTACAAAAATTGTAAAATTGAAAAGCTTTTCTGTTCTTTAAATGTGAAAATGCAAATTTTTGTCATAGTTAAATAATGCTTTCAAAAAACATTTTTGGCTATGAGAGCAAATTGTAAAAATAAAATAAAATATAAAATAGTGTCGAAAACAATTGACAAAATGTATTTTTTTGATATAATGATATAAAATGAATGTCAAATGTGTTTGAAATTTCATAAAAAGTCAAGTTATGGAAAGGAGCTGCTGAAATGAATATAACCGAACCTGATTGGCGCGAGTTTAAGAAAAAGTTGCCTGTTTGGCAGGAAGCATATATGGAAAGGCTGAATCGGGAGTATATTGATATTTTAAGTGGCAACGGATACGCGTCTGAAAAATTTTGGCAGCTTGAAAAACGTATAAAAAAAGACCGAAAAAGTCCCGGTGTCATCACGGAACTAACAAGAAGAAACGCAATTCCGTGTATCATGCGGCTTTTGTCAGAAGGTGTCATTGTACCAAATGATCTTGAAGGATTCAGTAAAGAATTGGTGGAGACGGTTTTATATCTCTCGGGCAATTAATCATAAAGGCACACATAAGTTATGAATGTCAAGGAGAAGCAATATGAATCACAACCATTGGAAAAGGCTCTTTTCTTCTAAAATCCTATCTCGCGGGCGCGATTATTTCGAGCGTGATCTGGTAGAAATTTTGGAATGTGATGCAAATTTTATCTCTGCGATTGTGTCGGGTACGGATGATTATGAGGTGGAGATCGGCTTCATCGGTAACGAGATCGACACGATCTCATGTACCTGCCCTTATGCGGATGACGGAAATGCGTGCAAGCATATGACGGCGGTCTTGTACGCTTGGGAACAGTTTTCTCAAGGTGTGATGACCGAACCTGCCTCCAAAAAGCAACCTTCTTTGGCAACCTCTATCGACAAATTGCCTGAGGAAACCGTACGCAAGCTTCTTTTGGAAAAGGCGCGGGAGGATCGAGGCTTACGGGACAAAATCATCCTTTATGCATCCGATCATGTTTCAAGGCATCAGAAAAAAAGCTGGGAAAACGAGTTGCGCCAATTGCAAAAAAGCAGTAGCATCTATGAAATGGGATATGTGGATGAGGACGATGCGTTTGATTACTTTACGGCATTGATTGAGTTTTTGAATGAAAAAGCAGAGCCATTACTTGAAAAAGGCTTTTTAAGCGATGCATATGATCTGATCTGCGCCGTATACGATCAAGTAAACGATATGGAATATGAGGATTATGGCGGACTCTATGATGATCTGATCTCAGATTGTCAACAATACCTCCGGCAGATCATAGATCGCTCTGATATGGAGCAGAAGCATCATTTTTATCATGATCTTTTGACAAAATGTAACGGTAAATTATCTTTTGATAACGACGATCTGTGGCAAGATGTTTTGGTCGCCGGTTTTTCAGATGAAGCATTTTTAAAGGAAACCCTGCTTTTGCTGGAACAGGCATTGGAAGGGAGCTTATATGAGAAAAACGAAATCTGGATCGTCTGGCTTGTAAAAGCAAAAGCCGACGTCATGCGCAAGCTACATTTTTCCGAAGCGGAAATTTCGGAGTTTCGTAAGAACTACCGTCACTATCCCGATATTCGCCTGTGCGAGATCAATGAAGCAATCGAGCAAGAAAATATTGACGTGGCAATCGGCTTGCTTTTGGAAAGCAAGCGATTGGATGCTGAAAATCATACCTTGATTCGAGAGTATACCTTGAGATTGATCAAGCTATATGAACAGCAAAATAATTACGAGAAATATATTGAGGAATTAAAATACTACATCTTTCGGTTTTCACAGCGCTCACTGGAATATATCCAAAAAATAAAGTCGGTACTGCAAGCAGAGGAGTGGCAGTTGGTTTTG
>JAFTXB010000003.1 GCA_017461825.1 Clostridia bacterium | reverse complement strand
TGTACTATAAGCAACAACACCAAAATTATCACCGTAAGGTGTGTTTGCATCGCCGATTGCAAGGGGCTTATCCGCTTTACCGAGTGTCAAGTTTTTAATTGTTACTGCGGCTTCATTTTTAACAATTTTAAATGTTCCTTGGGAATCCATTTGATAGCCGTAAATAGCAAAACCGTTTCCGTCAAAAATGGAAGAGCCCAATACGATCTGTTTAAATGCAGTTGGATTCGTTGAAAAATTCAAATCATTAGCCAAAATGTAGTTGCCCGTAGCCGCAGATGCAATGGCGATCAAAGCATCTACGCTGTCGATAACCTTGTAAGTAACGTCACCGATCTTTACGGTGTCGGCATTAGCGGGGATAACATAATATTTGCCGCTGGAATCCTTATTGGCATCGGTAAGTTCGACATCGGTTTCGGTTCTTTCTGCTGCTACCACAACAACAAGGGATGGAATCATGGCAATCACCGTTGCGATTGCCAGCAAGAGGGATAAGAGTCTTTGCTTTTTCATGTCTTTTCTCCTTTTTTTGTTTTTTATTGTGTCCATCACCTACCGAGAATTTATCTCGGTAGGTGAGAGATACCAAAATGTTTCTGACGACAGAGCGGCAAACCGTATTTGCCAGCTCTGTTTGCAGGTGCTTCGCCTCAGCGCATTGCTTAAAGGTCTATTCAAAACCTGCTTTTGCTTATGTGCCTGCTGCGGCACCGTTAGATTCAACCACAACAATTGCAGTATTGTCATCATTGGCTGCAAAAGTTATAGTCGGGAACATACCTCTTACTGCCTCAAGAGCAGCGTTGATCTCAACAGAAGAAGTTTTTCCGTCAGCGCCGTAGATTTCCTTACTACCTTCTGTGTAGGAAACACAATTCTTCAGCGTCGCTGTTCCGAAAGAAACCATTCCTTTTTTGGTGTTTCCGATATTGGCGCAATTTTGGATGGTACAAGTTCCCTTTTCTATTGTCCCCACAATACCGGCATCACCGGTTGTTCCGGTAATATCGCCTGCGTTCAAACACTTGTCCAAATTGAGCGTTCCATTTGCTTGCCATCCGACCATGCCGCCATTATATCCACCTTCAGCCGTAAGAGAACCCTTGAATACACAATTGGTCATGTCCAGCGTAATGGCAGAAGTAAACTTTCCAACTATTCCGCCATGCCCCATATTAGCATTGGAAGAAACGGCAATTTTTGCATCTACGGTGCAATTTTCGATCTTAAAACTTTTTGAGTTAACATTTGCAATCAAACCGCCGATGTTGCCGGTAGCACTTGATGTGATAGTTCCGGTAAAGCTGCAATTCGTTGCCGAACCGCCGCCTGCCATGTTAGCTACAAAACCACCGGTTTGTTTACCGCTTCCGGTGCTGTAAATGTCTGCATAAACGTGCACATTATAAAATGTAACAGGAACGTTTTCTGTACTATAAGCAACAACGCCAAAATTATCACCGTAAGGTGTGTTTGCATCGCCGATTGCAAGGGGCTTATCCGCTTTACCAAGTGTCAAATTTTTAATCGTTACTGCTGCCATACCTTTAACAATTTTAAAGGTTCCCTTGGAATTCGCCGATTCCATTTGATAGCCGTAAATAGCAAAACCGTTTCCGTCAAAAATGGATGAGCCTAATACGATCTGTTTAAATGCAGCCGGATTCGATGAAAAATCCAAATTGGCGGCCAAAATGTAGTTATCCGTGGCTTCGGGTGCAATGGCGATCAAATCTTCTACACTGCGGATAACAGTGTAAGTAACACCCTCGATCTTTACAGTTTTGAGATCAGCGGGAATGTCGTAATAACCGTTGGCATTCTTTTCAGTAAGCACAGAGTTGTCTTGAATCTCTATTTCTTCTACTGTGGGCCCTGCCACCATTACAGCAGAGACGAGTGCACCGTCGGTGAATGTCAATGAGTAGGTAGCGCCACGATAAACAGCTGAACCGTCACCACTCTTTGCATACGCATTAACAGCAACAGTAACCGTTCCGCCGGTGGGAATCAGTTTTCCAAGCTCCACTGTATAAAGGAACCCGCAATTGAAATCACCGGAAGAATATGTCACTTCACTTTCATTTTCGGTTGCCTTCAAAGTGCGATTCAAGAACATGGTTTTCAACAGGGTCGGATTTTCGCCATTCACCGCAAGCTCAAAGCCAACTTCAAGATAGCGTTGTGTAGCTCCGGCAAGACCGCCAATCAGTCGGTATTCGCCCTTGTTTTCGCCTGCAATCGCTTGCTGAGCCCCAAGGAGCTCAACCCCGGCAAGTACAAATCCATTGCCTGTGGAATTGAGAATAAACGGACCAACACTGCCCTTAAAGGTATCATTGAGCAAAGCAGCTACGTTCAAGATAGATTTTGTGTCATACGTAATGGGCGATTGAACGTAGGTCGCATTGTCGCCTGCCCACAAACCGCCATTGCTCTGAACGGTAGCGGGACCGCTACCTACGGAAACAAGTGCCTGTCTTACTGCCGCATCATCCTCAGTAGGATAAACCGCATACGAGCCACAGTTCTCCAGCGTCCACGTGCCCGTTGTTTTTGTACTTGTCACAATGATGCCTGCGGTGCCTGATTTTCCGATCAATGAACCAAGGTTGATAGAATTCTTGACGGAAACAGAAGGTGCCGCACTTGAGGATACACCAACAATACCTGCCGCATAAGTTGTACTACTGATCTCACCGGCATTCAGGCAGTTCTCCACTGTAACGCTTGTACCGTCATATCCATCCACTCTTGCTATTATTCCTGCTACATTTTTCAGTGTACCAATACATGTAACATCACCGTAGTTTGCGCAATTGCTGATAATAACAGAAACATTTTGCAATGCTCCACACATCAGTCCTCCCGCAGCTTCTTCAACAGAGATATTACCGTAGTTTGCGCAGTCTGTCATCGTTACCGTGTACGCGGGTTTGGGAGTTCCTGTTTTAGTACCGGAACCAATGCAGATTCCTATAATCCCTCCGGCAACTGCTATAACATTACCGGAAATCGAACCGTAGTTATAGCATCTGGTCAAGGTTACATATCCAACGTGATCTCCACCGATATTCTCTTCCTCGCGTCGACCGATCATACCACCATACTGACCGCTTTGTGTAGAGAATATACTTCCATAGTATACGCAATCCGTCATCTTCACGTCTCCTGCAGACATCAGTGCGCCAATATGACCGCCTACATATCCATTGGAAGTAGTGCTGATGATGGCATTTACAGTAACATTTTCCAGAGAAGCCGGCTTGTTTATAACGCCTACCACTCCACCAAAATTCAAATATTTTGAAGCCTTGGCACCTTCGGAGTTCATGCTACCGTTAAAACTACTGTTCTTTACAACAAACGTTCCGTCGAGCTCAGCCATCTGGAAAATTCCATCATCATCGGGTTGAGTATGATAGGGATTTGCAAATCCAACAAAGCCGCCCCAACGTACAACAGTCGTTTCAGAAGGGGTAAGAGAAAGCGTTGCGTACACATCCACATTATCAATGATCAAGCTGCATCCTTCTACAACGTCAACCAAAGTTCCTGCATCAGTAGCCGATGTGGTCAAGCTAACCTTCTTGTCTTCCGTTCCAACCGAAAGATTGCGGATGGTGTATGTTTTTTGGTCATTTGCAACGGTAAAGGTTGAAGCACCGGTGGTATCGTCCGTAAGCGCATAGCCATACATCTTATATCCGTTGCCGTCGAATATAATGTTTGAACCTGCCAGATTGATTCGCTTAAAGGTCAAGCCCGTGTAATCCAAATCAGCCGCCAAAATGACATTTTTCGTAATGCCCGCTTCTACAAGAGCGTTCATTTCCGCAGCACTTCTGACAACGGTGTATACCACGCTGTCCAAGCTGATCTCGGTCAAATTAGCAGGAATTTCAACATGACCTGCTTCATCACGGTCAAGCGAACTGATGTAAACAGGAGGTCCATAGAAAGATCCTGTTACATCAACCGAAACATCTACCCATTCCTCGGGATATGTGTTGAACTCTACATACCACTTGTGATCAATCACACCGTTCTCCGGAATTTGAAGGGTAAATTCCGAATAAGCTGCAAAGTGATCAGAAGAATAGACGCCATTGTAAAGCATTTCATCGATCTCATGCTTCACCATGGTCATGCAATCTCCTGTGATGAACACCCAGTCAACCCAATTAGTGTTCGGTCTTTCAATCATTGGAGAAGAATAATCCAAAGCGGATTTCAAGCCGTGTTCGGCGAAAAGCTTCATCGATTCGGAATAAGAGTAAGCGTTCATATCCCCTGTAATAACGATGGGGACATCGTTATATTCTTGCAGGAATCCCATCAACAAGCGAACTTCCTCATAACGATATTTATCTCCACCGATATCCAAATGGGTGTTCAAGTGGAGGAATTGTTCTCCGGTCGTTTTATCCTCCAAAAGCGCCCAAGTGTAAGCTCGATAGTACGCCACTCCGGGCAACTTTGAAGGCTGATTGGGAGTTTCTGTGAGCCAGTGAGTTCCCGATTCGATCAAATTGAACTTTTCCTTGGCATATAGAATCGGAACGCCTTCTATGTTCTGTGCAAAGACTCCGTTCTCGACTTCCATTCCCGCAAAGCCATAATAATCAGACAGCTTATCCATAAGCTCTGTTTTCCAACCCGGAGCACACTCCTGAATACCAACCGTATCGGGAAGATAACGCAAAATATTGTTTAAGACATTCTGTTTACGCAAAGCGGTTAGATTTCCCCCATAAACATTGAAGCTCATGGTAGAATAAGATGCGGGAGTTTTGGCATGTAGTGTTTCGCTGATCGTCACAGTTTTCTTTTCACCAAATTCATTCGAATCTAAAAGAAGTGAAGACAATGTCTTTGTGGCATTGACAACCCCTGTCATGTCATTACCGTAAAGCACTACATCGGTTCCGTTGCTACAAATAATACCTTCATTCTTTTCCGGCTGTACAGTAGCAAGCGCCTCTGCATATTTGGTTTTACCTACATGAATAGCATTTGTTTTTTCTCTTGCTTCGCTATCCTTTTTCATCGGAACTACCCAGCCGGTTAATTCCTGAATGCTACATTGCAAGGCTTGTGCCATTTCCTTTTCAAACAAGGTTGAAGTTTCCGGATAGATGATTTCGTAATCACGAATCTCAACACCGTTTACGGTCAACCCGCCAACTTGATACGCATAAAGAGTTTTTTCTTCCAGGTCGCTCTGATAGAAAATACCCTTATCTTTGTTTTTATTCAAAACATTCAATACAAACGAATTGACGGCATTCACCAAAAAAGTGTCATTTGCTGCATAAATAACGATTTTTCCATTTACATAACCATAGCCGTAATCGTAGTTGCGAAGAGATTCACCAAAAATTGCACTTTCCTCACGATTGGTAGTACCGAGCAGAATTTCGTGCTCCCATTCGCGCATGGAATTATTGCTTTCAACAATCACGTCATTTGTTGACATGATATCTGCACCGTACATGGATTTGATGTGCCCCGAAAGAACCGACACCGCCTCCGTGCTATCAAGGTCAATTGAATAAACAATTTTGAAATCTTTGATATCATCCTTTGTAAACACAACTACCGAATCTGTACCCGGGGTGGACGAATCTGTATCCGGGGTAGAAAGAGTTGTATCGGAACCGGTGGGTTCCTCACCTTGCTGTGTTGGGTTACATGCGATCATAGTCAGCAAGCATGCACAAATCAAAAGCACAGATATAATTCTCTTATACATAAGATTTGCCTCCATAAATATTAAGATAAAATATTAACTCTGTATAACTACTTGTCAGAACTCAAATGTCATTGATTTTTACTTTGAAGTTCCAAAACTTTAGTGAGCAATGTCTCGACTTTTGTTTTTGCCGACTCCTTAAGTGAAGTGAAATGCGAGTACAACCCCGTAATATCTTGTCTTGGGTTGACAAACGGCGTAATCGCAGATTGAACCCCTGTCGCTTCAAATGCCGTATCTGCATTGTGATTTAAGCGAGAGGCAACAAATTGCAGCATTTCCATATCGTCCTCTGTCTCGCAGAATTTTCTCAAACGGAAATTCTCAAAAAAAGCTGAATACACCGAATTGGCACCATATCTGGAATGATAGTTCAAGGTTTCAAAAATTGCTGCTGTTTCTTCTTTATCAGACGTAGTTCTTACAATAGCCATCATATGAGCCATGGATCCAACCTCGTAACATACATAGTCGGAGTTTTCATCATATTTAGGAACAGGAAGAATCCCCCAGCGGGAAGCCATGTCTCCGAGGTCAAACACAACGTCCAATGATGTATAGCGGAACAGTACACGGTCTTCCATAACCATGTTAGTAATCCCGGCAAAGTCATTTTTTAAATCATTATTCATGACTATATCAACATCGTTATAGTAGGTTTCTACAATATCTTCCAATGTATTGTAAAATCTATCCCAAGCAGTAGGATCCTCAAGCGCAAAGGAAAACTCATCATCGGTCAAGTTAAGAGTGCTGATGCCTGCGCTCGTCAACAACGCTGACACCATTCCCGGGTCAGTGACAATTCCGAAAGAATCCTGAATATCAATAGTATCGTTAGAATTGAGATCCGTATACATTCCGTCGATCATCGTAAGCATCGTTTCCCAAGTCCATTTTCCTTGTTTTACAAGGTCATAAGGCGTACCGTAGGTGGTATAAAAACCACGGTCAGCCCAAACCCTTTCATTATAAACGATTCCGGGAAGAATAGTTTCATTTCTAGTCTCATAGTCACCTTCAATAAAGTAGAGCGACCCCAAGATATTGAATTCCTCTCGAGCCTGCTGTCCCCAATAAGATGCAGACAAGTTTAAACTATCCAACGTGTTAAGATCTACAAAGCATCCCTCGAGCATCAAAGGAGTCAAGAATTTTGCGCCGGCAGAATAGGTATCGGTAGTCTTTGATCCACCCAAAGTTGCGGTCCGAAACTCTGATTCAGATAAAGTCGTTGCCGTCACAATCACACCGTATTTTTCTTCCATTAACAGGTTACGTTCGTAAAATGCATCAGAAACAACATCGCCTTGCCCCAGTTGATAATCATCGCTAACAGTATAAAATTTAACTTCGAGACTTTGGCGCATTGCCATAGCGAACTCACGGTCATATTTCTTTTCGACAGGCTTATACAAGACTTCTTCTGAAATTACATCTTCTTCCTCTGGATTCGTTTCTTCTGTATCAGCTACCGAATCAGAGGGATCCGTAACTTTGTCATTAGGATCCTTATTACATGAAACCACTGAAAGCATAAAAATTAAACATAAGAATAAACAAATACCGGATTTCAAAAACGTTTTCATAATTTAAAAACTCTCCTTCATTAAATAAAGTTTAATATTCCAAACATGCAACAACAGGATTGTGATCGGAAATAAATACGCCGTTGATAGGAATATCTTCCACGGCATAGCTTTCATTGCATGGGACATTGGAAAAAATATAATCAATTTTTCCATAATGCTTTTCTGTCCAACCGTGAAACGTATTGGGAATATCCTTGGTAACATCATGCAAGCCCAAAGAATCATCTGACAACAGATACTGAATTTCCGGCTTTTCGGGCGAAGCATTGAAATCTCCGCACAGAATCACGCCTTCATCCGAACATCCGCGAACCACCTCCAAAAGTTGCTTGCATTCCAAGAAGCGGGCATTACTGCCGGCATGATCTGTGTGCGTATTGATAAAATTGATTACGTTTCCGCTTTCAAGAGAATGCAATCTAGCCTTGCGATAAATGCGAGAAACCACACTTTGATCTCCACCATATGTAGAGCCGGGTACTGTAGGCGTGTCAGAAAGCCATCTCGATTCAAAATCAAGCAGTTGAAATTTCTCGGTCTTGTAAGCAATCGTGCGAGCACCTCCGGATCGGTAGTCAGCGCGATTCCCGGACCCGTGGAAGGTATATTCTGGCAAATTTCTGCGCAAAAACACACGCATATCCTCCAAATCCTCTTGGAACCCGATCACATCAGGCGATTCATCACGAATTGCTTTTAAAACACGATCTGTCCGTAAAAAGAATCGATTGATGCCATCCTTTTCCGTATCGACACGCAAATTAAAAGTCATTACCTTAATCATTTTTTCTCTCCTTCCAATGTACTAAATTTTAATTGGTTCGCCTTTGTAAACAAGCTTCATATTTTGCGCAGATCCTTCGACGACCTGTGCTTTGATCAACTCCCCGTTTTTAATCTCTGCTTCTAATACAATGCCTCCTTTCACAGCCAGCTTAAACGACACATCCTTCAAAGGACAAGCAGGCAGAATGTTTACCGTCTCACCGTCGCTTTCCACCAGCATGTCATTTACTGCACCGAGAAAAACACCTGATGCCGTTGTGAACCATGGTGTAATCCGCTTTGCCGGTTCGTTGATTTCAAACATTTCATTAAACACACCCATTGATTCATAGACCTTCGTCAAACACTCATAGGCTTTATCTCCGAGATGGGAACGGGCAAACGCTGCCGCCTGCCAACCGGCATACCATGAAGAAATACAACTTCCGGATGCATACATATTTCCGTAAGCCGCCCCGTTTTCCAGAAAATCATTCCATGCAGTAATCATGCATGTGTCCGTCTCTTTCAAAACATTAAAGGGATATTTTCCTGCAAACACGCCTATACTCTTTTGCGGACATCCCAAATACGGAACATACATGTCATTCTCGATGGGAAGACTTTGGCGCAATCGTTTTGCCAAATCGATGCATTCCATTTGATATTCTTCATCAACACCCAAAATCTTTGCTGCTTTTGCTTCAATCTCCAAGGTGGAAATCACACCGCAAGAGGTCATAAATGCATTTTCAACAGAGGGTCCCAATCGTTCCAAATCGGTACATTTGCCGATATAAGCACGGTCGCCATCTCGGTAAATCATATGTAAAGTGTAGAATTTTGCGCATGCGCGGATCATGCGGTAGCAATGCTTCAAAAATTCCATATCCTTTGAATATTCATAATACTCAAAAGCGCCAAGGGCGATCACAGCCATATGGAACACATGATCATACCAAAATCCGCTGGGAGCGATCTCTTCACCATACTCACTGGTTTCCCATGTAAAACGGGCTTGTTCCTCACCTTTGAATGTTTGGCGGTGAATTGCCTTTGGCAAGCATACGTCTGCACGAAAACTGGGAACACGCTTTGCCAATTCTTTCTGATTCGCTCCAACCAGTCCCAGAAATGAATAATATTCGTCAAACGCAAAAAATCTTCCGCTCCAACATCGGGTATTGATTCCTACGGGAATCGACCATTTCGTTGTATAACAGCGCAAATGATACAGTGCCATTGAATAGATCCCATTCAGTTTTTCATCCGAAGTCCGAACGTATCCGCGATCAAAATATCTATTCCATGATCTAACGTTTTCCTGTAACAATCCACCATATCCAATTTCCGAAATCTTTTTTGCAATCTCCCGGTTTACATCGTACGGATCAACACCATCCAAATTATCTGACAGATACAAAAACATCGTAGCAGATTGCCCTTTCCTCAAAACAAAGGGCAAATGCAACATGTCATCCTTCCATTGCGTTTTCACGGGACAATCCATTTGGACACATACTTGACCATTGTAGGTATCCTGTCCTACCATTCGGAAGGAAACACTACCACCACCAAGCATAGCCGATGTATTTACATATTCAATTGCTTGCTGTGTTCTTTCATCATAACCGCACAGCCGATAACGCCACTCACCTTTCATTGGATGCGGTGATGATAGCAATGTTTTGCGAACACAGTACAACGGAAGATCGGAATGAATAAACGCCTCTGTTAAAATACGCATTCCGTTTTCGTATTCACAAACACTTTTGATCAAACCGTCCGTTTCAATCAGTTCCTGTTTAAAAGAAACCACCGAGCTTTCGGTGTTAAACCAAAGTTTACCAAACGATAGGATTGCACCCGGTTCACTATCATGGTGAATTTCCAATCGGCGACCTGCTCGATAAATTACTTGATGATAACCGTCGATATTTCCAAAAGCATCAGCACGAGCGTTAACGGCTCCTTCACAGTCAATTGAAAAAGCCAAATCTCCGTTTCCCAAAAGCGGTGGAAAATAACAGGAAGAGCGTTGTTCACTATGATATATCAATTTTAAAAACCTCGCCTTTAAACAATTGTTATTTTACAGATTAATTATCCCATATTTCTCATCAAAAGTAAATGTTGAAATTACGCATTCTATATTGGTAATAACGCATTTAAACAAAAATAACCATCAAACAAAAAAATATTTGTTTAAAATGAAAAAAGAACATTATTGTTTCCATTCTTTTTTTACTTATAAAATTCCTAATTTGAATGTTTTTCGTCCGAATCAACGCGAACAAAACCCTTGTACGGGTTGAGAACTATACTTACACACATTTCTGCAACTTTATTTTACCAATTTTTCATAGAAAACAAAAGAAATCCGAAACCATTACCGATTGGTAAAAGTTTCGGATTTCCGAATTAAAGCTTGTCCGCAAATTTTTCGGGGAGATGCTTTTGCAAAAGCACCTCCCCGAACCCCACCGCAAAACCTGCAGAGAGCGCAATCCCGGCACGGAAGCCGTCGAGCCTGCTTCGCCCCTTTTTGCAGGGTCGGGTAAAGAACCTTGAGTGAATCGTAGGACAGAAATAAACACTGACATCATCGGGGAACATTAGAGAACCAATCCTCAGAACGTATTCTGCAAGCTTTTGCAAAAGCGAACAGATCATATGCTTTCGAAAGCGTGTAAAGCTGTGGAAGTATCTCAACCGTGATCGATGCTTTGATCTTGCCGCTCACCTGTAGCGCCGTTGCTTGACGTATTGAAGCGGAGTGATCCCCTTAATCTTTTTAAAAAACTGACAAAAATAGCTTTCATTTTCAAAGCCAACACTGCTTGCAATCTCCCGTATGCTATACCCCTGCTTCAGCATAAACTGTGCCTTGCTGATTCGCAGCTCGATCAAAAATTGATGAAAGGATATGGTGGTATAATCACGGAAATCACGGTACAGCTTGGAACGGCTGATAAAAAAGTACTGCGCCACCGATTCGGCAGTCAGATTTTTTTCTTGGAAATGCTCGGTCATATAGCGCACGATACTGTTGATGTGACTCACTTGGTTATTGGTCTGCATCAGCGAACAACGATCCTTTTCCTTTAAAAGCAAATGCAGATTCATCATAAACAAAAGGCTTGCCACCGCATCGTCGTCGCGGTTGCTCAGCGCTGCTTCATTCAGTGTGCGAAATTTCTCCGTCAGATCCGGAGGAAGCAGAAAAATAATGGATGCCGAACGCCGATAGACCTCAAAATCCTTAAATTCGATGGGATGCTTATCAATCATGGCATCGTCAAAATAATAGATGTATCGGTCAACGTTTACCTTGTCAAAAAAATCAGAATGATGCAAGGAGAACGGCGCAAAAAAGGCAATAAAGGGCTGATTGGGATAATGCGTTTGCCCGTTTACGGTGATCTGGGAATTGGTATGATCCAACACGACAAGCATTTCATACTGCGGATGAATGTGCATTCCGGCGTTTGCCACGGGAACGTCACCCCAGTAATCCATTGTAAATTCTTTTCCGTAATCTTCAAAGAATGGCATTTTATCCTCCTATTTGGCACAAAACAAACATTTTTGCGAGTTTGTTGGGACGTTATAAACTTGAATAATATCATTTGTTGTGTTATACTGCTATTGATAACATTATATCCTAAAAATGATAAAAAGTCAATAGGAATAAAACACAATCTAAACAAATCAAAAAATGGGAATGGTGACATGACACAGCAAATCGAAGCATACGGAAACTTGATTATCGAATACGCAAAAAACAATTATCGCAAATGCTTTCGCGAGCCGGAGGGCTATTTGAAGCACCGCTTTATCGTACCGGGCAGCTGCTACGACAACAGTCTTTGGGATTGGGACAGCTGGTTAACTAATCTTGCCCTGCGCAAAATTACAGGGGACGAGGATATCAGCAGCTACGAGAAGGGGTGCATTTTAAATTTTCTCGACCACGTGGACGAGGTTGGAAGAACGCCTATTTACATCACGCCCGAATTTCGCGCATTGAAATCCCGCCGCTCCACAACCGAGCAGAATATCCATAAGCCCTGCTTGGCTCAGCACGCACTGTTTATATCAGAACAAAATCATGATGCTGAATGGTTGCGCAACCGTTTTGAACTCGTCAAGCGTTATCTTTTGTGGTATGATACCTACGCCTATCACGGCGAATCGGGGCTGTACTTTTGGATCAACGACAGCGCGATCGGTGTAGATAATGACCCCTGCACCTTTTATCGCCCTGCAAACAGCTCTGCTTCTATTTATCTCAATTGCTTGATGTATCAAGAGCTGTTGGCAACCGCCAAGCTAGCCGGATTATTTGGTCTGTCAACCGAAAAATCATTTTATGAAGATAAGGCAAGCCTGCTTAAGGCTGCGATCCAAGAGCATTGCTGGGATGAACGCGACGGCTTCTTTTACAGCGTAGATATCAATCTGCTCCCCGTTGACCCCACCCAAAAATTACATTCGGGATGTCCGCGTCATTGGAGTACGCTGATCCAACGAATCGGCGTGTGGTCGGGATTTTTGGCAATGTGGGCAGAGATCGCAACCCCACAGCAAGCCGAACGCATGGTAAAGGAACACTACCGAAACGAAAAGACCTTCCACGCACCATACGGTGTCCGTACATTATCCAAAATGGAAAAGATGTATGCGATTGTCAAATCGGGCAACCCCTCCTGTTGGCTCGGTCCGATCTGGGGTATCTCCAACTATATGGTGTATGAAGGCTTGCGCAAATACGGCTATACCGACGATGCCAAAAGGCTTGCGGAAAAGACCATCACTCTGTTTGGCAGTGATCTTGAGGAGTGCGGAGAGTTGCATGAGTATTATGATCCCGAAAGCGGTGCCCCTATCAACAACCCGGGCTTTCAGAACTGGAACCTTCTATCGTTAAATATGCTGGAATGGTTAAAAGCACTTTAAAGTCTCTCCAAAACCGTGAGAGCAGGAGTTCCATAGAAATCGTGTGTAAGCTCCAGTTGCCCGCGGCGAACTTTGCGGTTTTACTTGCGAAATGTCGGTGCCCAGCTGACAGGCAAATTCACT
>JAFTXB010000065.1 GCA_017461825.1 Clostridia bacterium | reverse complement strand
GCGCGACCTTGTTATTATACCACTTTCATCCCCTTTTGTCAAGCCCTTTTTTAAAACTTTTTTCAAAAAGTTTTTCGGTGGCTTGTCCGTGGTTCCGATTGCGGTGCCGTCTCCGTGACAGCTTGTATATTATACTACTTTCCCCCTTTTTTGTCAAGCACTTTTTTTCACTTTTTTCCCTTTTTTTCGCTTTTTGGTTGTTTACACAGTTTTTATATGACATTTTGCACGACATTCAGTTGAAAAAGTCAACAATATATACAAAAGGTTCGTCCATTCACACAAATCAAAGGTTTTCTTTTTGTGAATTGAGTAGAAATATCAAGCCTTGCCAACCCCCGCAGCCATCATTGCTTTGCCGACATTCTCTCCAATTTCGAGCATATCCGCCTGATTCCAATGACATCTGTCGGTTCCCAACACCACCGCTTCATTCTTGTCAGCATCCCAACGGCACATTGCGTATTCCGAGTTGTCTACGGTAAAGCAATTGGGAACCGTTTTCTCCAAGTTCTTTTGCATCTCAATAAACGGGCGGTTGAGCTCGGCCTCGGTGTCGATATTCTCCAAAGAAAAGGTTGCCGAAATCGTTCCGACAAATATAGGCAGCTCTTCCGCTCCGCAAGCGTCCCCGCCCGTGATCCCGCGTATCATGGCGGTAAGGTCTTTGCGTATATCGTTTGCCCAATAGGTAAAAGCCTTTCTGTATTCGGACAAAAACATTCGGTTTCCCTCACCCTGCATCCAATACAGCCCCTTTAGGCGGAACTCCGTAAAGCCGCCGTATCCGTACAAAGCCTCGACCTGCCGCCGCACCTCCTCAAGAAGCCCGCGGTAAAGTCCGCCTGTGGGAACCCGATCCGAAAACTCCACGCCGAGATCCTTCGCATAGGAAGGCGACACCCAGTTTCCGTGGCGATTTCCGTTGGCTCGGCTATCAAGCAGAGATGTTCCTCCGTGTGTGAATTTGATCATCCCCGCATGCCGCCCGGTCTCGCTGTTGTAAGTCTGCGAAAGCGCCTTTGCCATGCCTGCCTCGGGGCCGATATAAGAATCGTTCCTTACACCAAAACCGAGCGCGGCTTGGCACCACCCGAACTCACGGTTTTCCACATAGGCATAGCGGGCACCTGCCGGATCCGACCGCGCGTTTCCCGCGTAATGGACATGAGAAAAACCGCTTTTGAGTTCGGGAGCCCACCGATATGCCGCCTCGAGATCGCTCACGGTCGAATACCCCGCGGCATTTGATTGCCCGGCAATGAGATAGAGATCGATGCTCTTTTTTGCGCTTGATCCGATACTGTTCATAAATGCCTCCGCTACAGAGATTTCTATTTCGCCAACGGCGCTCGCGATTATTGTATCATTTTACATAAAGCTTGTCAAGCTGTCTTTATGAACCCAAAGGACAACATTTTGAAGAAAATGTCATTTTGATGCACATAAACCGTTTTTGTTTCACGCATACTAATATTAATCTTGTTTTTTTGTCAGAAAACTTTTGAATAAAGTTATACTTGGCGCTGGCGCCAAGACACGTGATTTGCTACGCAAATACACGTCCGACACCTTTCAAAACTTTCAAACAAGGAAATTGCGGGGTTTTGTGTTTAATGTCATTTAGTTAAGCTTGTAATCGCAATGTAAGATCAAACCTATGTAGGGAACAGTTCCCTGAATAGTGTTCTATATTTTAATGTAAAAACGGAGGCTTGGCATGACAACGATACTGATTCGGACGCTGATCATTTACGTTGTGCTGATCTTGATCATGCGTCTGATGGGAAAGCGACAGATCGGAGAGCTCGAGGTTACCGATCTGGTTACCACGCTTTTGATCTCGGAAATCGCCTCGCTCCCCATTACCAATCAAGAGATCCCTCTCTCTTACGCTGTGATCCCAATGGTGACGCTTTTAATATTGGAGGTCTTTTCGTCGGTGATACTGATTCGGTTTCCCAAGCTAAAAAACATTGTATCGGCTCGCCCAACCGTTATTATCAACAAAGGAAAGCTCGATCAGCATGCCTTGCGCGATCTGCGGATATCACTTGACGAGCTGATGAGTGAAATTCGGCAAAGCGGCGTGACCGATCTTTCCGAGGTGGAGTGCGCGATATTGGAAAAGAACGGAAAACTGACGGTTTTGCCAAAAGCCCGTTTTTTGCCTCCCACCGCCGAGCAATTGGCGCTTGATGTAAAAGAAGAAGGGCTTATGCATATTGTTTACAACAACGGCGTTTTCAGCCGTGTGGGGCTGGAGCTGATCGGCAAGGACAGCGCATGGGTGGAAAAGCAACTGAAACGCAGGGGGCTTACGCTGCAGGAGCTGTTTTGTGTGACGGCGAATGAGAACGGAAAGTTATTTTGGATACCCAAGGAGGGGAAAAAATGAGGGCTTTTATCATTACGGTGATACTGCTTGCGGTGTTGCTGGGAACGGTAACGGTCAATCACGTATATATAAAGGAAGTGTTTCACAATATGGAAACGGCTTTGGACGAGCTTCCGGATGTGCTCGCCTCGGATTGTCTTGAAAAAACGCTTGCTCTGGAAAATTACTGGGAAAAGCAGGTGGATCCGGTTTCGCTGTCGGTTTCCTATACCATTGTTGACCGTATTTGCGAGCACGCGGCAACGCTTGTCGCATGTGCGGAATGCGGCGATCTCTACGGCTACCGCACAGCGTTGGCACTGCTCCGCGACGCGATTGGGGATATGATGCGCTTTGAAACACCGTCGATCGGAGCGCTGCTGTAACAAATTATTTATAATTTATTCGGTGCATAATCATTATTTATCTTTTGTTTAGACACTGTTTGTCTACAATTTAAAAAAACCGTTAAAAAACCGAAAATAAGAAAAAATAAATCAAAATTCCGTCAACCTATTGACACATTGCGGTGTTATGATTATAATAATTATAAGTATGCTTTTTGCATATGCGAGCATATTTGACGTACCGCAATGATGAAAATGGAGGACGCGACCTTGATTGAAGTTAAAAACCTGACCAAGATCTACGGCGACCACACCGCAGTGGACGGGCTGAGCTTTAAGATCAACAACGGAAAGATCTATGGACTTTTGGGCCCGAACGGTGCCGGAAAATCCACTACCATGAATATGATGACGGGCTGCCTCGCACCGACATCGGGTTCTGTGAAAATCAACGGCTTTGATATGTTTGATGAGCCGCTCCGCGCAAAAAAATGCATCGGCTATCTGCCCGAAATTCCACCCGTATACGGAGAAATGACACCTTTGGAATATCTGCGCTTTGTTGCCGACGCAAAGGGGGTTCCCTACAACCGCGCCATCCGTCAAGTGCAGGAGGCAATGGAGCTGACGCACATTGAAGATATGAAAAACAGATTGATCAAAAATCTCTCCAAAGGATACCGTCAACGTGTGGGGATCGCCCAAGCGATGCTCGGCAACCCTGACATCATTATCCTCGATGAGCCGACTGTGGGACTCGATCCCAAGCAGATCGCCGAGATCCGCGAGCTGATACGCACACTGGGAGAAATAAAGACGGTGATCGTAAGCAGTCATATTCTGGCTGAAATACAGGAGCTTTGCGACCACGTGCTGATCATTTCGGGCGGCAAGCTGATCGCAAACGCGCCGATTGAAGAACTTCAAAACCGAACGGGCGACCGCTTGCGCCTGCGGCTTTCGGTACGCGGCGACGAGCGCGGTGTGCTGAAGGTTCTTTCCTCCTTTGATGAGATAGAAGGCTGTACCGTGACGGGAAGCCGCGAAGACGGAGTGATCAACCTCACCCTTTCGGCAGCTGCTTCGGATGATCTGCGCGACCGCATCTTTTTTGCAATGGCAGACAGCAGATACGCTGTTTTGAGCATGGAAAAAGAGGAAGAAACGCTGGAAAGCATCTTCCTGCAATTGACCGATGAAACGCCGACCTCCGCGCGCGCCGCCGAAAATGACCGCGACGGAGAATACGAGCTGATCGATGACAGAAAGGAGGATCGCCGCTGATGGGTGCCGTTTACCGCAAGGAATTAAAGATCTATATGAGTGGCATGTTCGGCTACTTTATCATTGCGCTCCTTTTGCTGTTTATGGGGCTGTTTGTCACGCTGTTTAACCTCGTTTCGGGTTATTCCGATATCGTCTACGCTCTGGCGGGCATGCAATGGGTTTTGATCGTTTTGATCCCCTTTCTCGCCATGCGCTCGATCGCCGAGGAGAGGCACTCCAAAACCGATCAGCTGCTCTACTCTCTGCCGCTCCCGATGCGCGACATTGTATTTGGCAAGTTTTTTGCCATGCTGACCGTGTTTGCCATCCCAACCGCAATATCGACGCTCTACCCCGTGATCCTCACTTCATTTGGCTCGTTTTCTCTTGCAACCGCTTATGTATCTCTCTTGGGATATTTTTTGCTTGGGATCTCGATGATCGCTCTGTGCACCTTTCTTTCCTCCTTGGTGGAAAGTCAGATCCTTGCCGCTGTCATCAGCATTGCCGCCCTGCTTCTGATCTATTTTATGGACATGATCACCATGCTGATCCCCGCTTCGGCGCTTGTGTCATTTGTCATTCTCGCGGTGCTTGAATTGGGACTTGCTCTCCTTTTGTGGGCGGGTACCAAAAACGCAAATCTCGGCATTGCCGCGGCTGTGGTTCTGATCCTCCCCACAGCGATCCTGTACATCCTCAAAGCCGATCTGTTTGTCTCGCTGATTCCCAACTTTTTACACGCGGTGGATCTCTTTGCGCGTTTTGGCGGCTTTACCTATGGGCATATTGATCTCCCCGGTGCTTTATTTTACCTGTCTTTTACCGCGTTTTTCCTGTTTGTCACCGTGCGCGTAATGGAAAAGCGCCGACTTGCCTAAGGAGGTGCGACCGATATGAAAAAACAAAACGAATCCAAGCTCGCTGCCTTTTTTGGCATTACGCGTGCCTCCCGCGCCATTGCGCTCTCGGGGGTTGCGGTGATCCTTCTGCTCGCTGTACTGATCGCGGTCAATGTTGTCGTTGGACAGCTCCCGCAAACCTTAGTCAAGCCCGACGTAACGGGAAAAGAAACCTTTTTGATATCCGGCAAAACGCTTGATTGGTTGGGAACGCTTGACGAGGACGTGACGCTGTACTTGATCTGCAACGGCGGTCGCTCTATGGCGGACGGAGACCTTTTGGCATTTCTCTCTCGCTATGAGGATGCCTCCCGACATGTAGAGGTTGAAGTGATCGATTCCTCATCGGACACGGCTTTTATCGAAGCTCATGGCGGTGTTTGGCCGAGCGAGCTGAGCGTGATTGTAGAAAGTGCCGCGCGCTACAAGATCATTGACAATACCGAGCTGTACTTTTATTATTTTTACGACTCTTCCTACGGCGGCATGCGCATGACACCTATGGAATATGCCGCAATGCTCGATACGTTTTCCAAAAACGACGAGACGGGCGAATCGCTTGCCTTATTTATGAAAAACACGACCCCCTATTTTGACGGCGAATCCTGCGTGACGAATGCGATCAATTATGTTACACTTGACCGTGTGGCAACCGTTTACACCTTGACAGGAAACGGCACAACGGCACTTGACGCGGGAGTGACCGAATTTCTTTCGGACGCAAGCTTTGACGTACTGTCGCTTTCCGCACTCACACAGATCCCCTCCGACTGTGATGTGCTTTTGATGAATGCGCCCACCGTCGATCTCACTCAAGAAGAAGCCACGGCACTTTCCGCCTATCTCGCGGGCGGCGGCAAGCTG
>JAFTXB010000064.1 GCA_017461825.1 Clostridia bacterium | reverse complement strand
GGGGGGCGAGAAGTGCTTTTGGCAGACGGTTCAAGAGCCCGCCCGATACGATCAGCTCGGACAGCACCATAAACGGAAAGAGCGAGGGAATTACCGTTTCCGCGCAAAGCAAAAGCCCGCGTGTGATATATTCAATGGCGATCTCGGAGTTTTTTAAGATCAAAGCCAAACAAAACAGCGCAAAGCATCCAAACAGCACGTCTCCTGTGCTTCGAAAAGCCGTTTTTCTTTTTTGTTTGACGATCGTGCGGGTTTCGGTCATTGTACGCACCTCTTTCGCATAAAATTGGATATAGTATGCTATAATTTACGCAAACAAGCGCATTTTTAGACTGATCATGCAGATTTTTGTGAAAGAGAGGAAAACAAAATGTCCGAAAAAAGAACCGAAGCGCGCGCAAGCCTGCGACAGCGTTTTGCCGAGCGTTACGGCGAAAGTGCCGAGTGGAACGGAAAAGATTCGATCGTGATCCATGGGCAATGCGGGGTAACCGTGCACGGTTGCCGCAGGATCGTGCTCTATTCGCCTTGTGAGATCCGCTTGCGTACCGATCGCCGTACAGTGGCGATTATGGGGACATGTTTGTTTTGTACATCGTTTTCGGCGGGCACCGTTACGGTAAGCGGAAGAGTAACGGGGGTCTTGTTTGTGGATGAGGAGGCGCGCGGATGTTGAAACGCTTTGATCCTCTTTTGTTTTTCATAGGAAGCCGTACCGTGCGCGCGGCGGCACAGTATCGCACGGCACTGATGGATGTCTGTCTGCGCGAGGGCATCAATTACAGCGAATTTCGGTGTGAGGAGGACGGCAGTGTCCTTTTTTGCGCCTCTTTTGGGGCGGTTGGGCGTTTGCAAAAGAGATGTGAGGCGGAAGGGATCGAGATCGAAATTACCGAAAGCCGAGGTCTGCCGTACTTCTTATATCGGCACCGCCACAGAGCAGGTCTGTTTTTGGGAATTCTCATTGCCTGCGCCCTGACCGTTTTATCGAGCCGTTTTGTTTGGCACGTGCAGGTTGTGGGCAATCTCGAATTGAGCGAGGCGGATATCGTGGAGGAGTTGCGTGCGTGTGGATTTGGGGTGGGGAGCTATATTCCAAAGGTTGAAACGGCAAAGCTGGAAAATCGGTTACTGCTCGCATCCGAGCGCATTTCGTGGGTATCGGTCTATATTGACGGTACGGTTGCGCGTGTTCAGATCATCGAGTACCGGGAAACGCCGCCCGAGGAATCGGTTACACGTCCTGCCAACCTTGTGGCGGCTGCCGACGGACAGATCGAAACGGTGGAGCTCTTGCGCGGAAACTGTGTGGTAACACCCGGGCAGGCGGTGAAAAAAGGCGAGCTTTTGGTCAGCGGAATTTACGACAGCAACCTTGTGGGCTATCGCTTTACACGTGCCGCGGGACGGATACTGGCGCGAACCGAACATACGTTTACCGTGGAAATTCCCTTGCAGGACACCCAAAAAATCTACGAAGAGCCATTTTGCAATCAAATTTTCTTGAATTTTTTCGATTTTTCGTTGAAAATTTTCAAAAGTACTGGAAATCTACCCCTCACTTGTGATATAATAGAAGAGGAAAAGTCACCTCTGATGTGGGGGCGCTATCCGTTGCCGCTTTCTTTGTCGGTTACAACCGTAAAACCTTATACAGAGCAAGGCTTTACAAGGACACCCGAAGAAGCCTTGGAGTTGGCGTACGCCGAGCTTGAGAACCGATTGATGTCGCTTTCGGATGATGCCCAGCTCTTGCGCAAGGATGTAACCGCCACGATTACAGAAACTTCGCTGATTTTGAATTGCACCGTCCTTTGTATTGAAAATATTGCCGTGCAATATGAATTTGAAATTACAGAATAACCGTGACAGGAAAGGAACTCTATGAACCGTAAAATTATTCGGATGGAACACGCGGGCGCGACCGCAAAGATCTTTGGCAGCTTTGACAGCAATGTGCGATTGATCGAAAATCATTTTTCGGTCATCATACGAAACCGTGAAAGCGAAACGGGCGATTCGATCGTCATCGATGGAGAAAACGCCGCGCAGGTCGATTCCGCCGCCCAATGCATCGAATATCTGCACGGGCTTTCCTCCAAAACCGATGTGCTCACCGATCAATCGGTGCAGTACGCCATTGATATGGTCAGCGCGGGCGAGGGTTCGTCGCTTGCCGAGCTTGGCGATGAATGCATATGCGTCACGACACGCGGCAAGCCCATTAAGGCAAAAACGGTGGGACAGCGGCAGTATGTCGATTCGATCCGCAAAAACACCATTGTGCTGGGGGTAGGCCCGGCGGGAACCGGCAAAACCTTTCTTGCCGTTGCAATGGCGGTGCGTGCCCTGCGCGAAAAGCAGGTCAACCGCATCATTCTCACGCGTCCCGCAATTGAGGCGGGGGAAAAGCTGGGATTTCTCCCGGGGGATCTGCAAAGCAAGATCGACCCTTATCTCCGCCCGCTTTACGATGCTCTTTACGAGATGATGGGAGCCGAAAACTACCAAAAAGCAATCGAAAAGGGCACCATAGAGATCGCGCCTCTGGCATATATGCGCGGCCGTACTCTGGACGATTCCTTTATCATTCTTGACGAGGCGCAAAACGCCACGCCCGAGCAGATGAAGATGTTCCTCACTCGGTTGGGCTTCAATTCCAAAGCGGTGGTAACAGGCGACCTGACGCAAACCGACCTGCCGCGCGGACAAAAGAGCGGACTTGCAACCGCCGTCAAGATCCTGACGGGGATCGAAGATATCGGTATCCATTATTTTAACGAGCGTGATGTGGTGCGCCACCGACTCGTACAAAAAATCATTCAAGCATACGAAAAATACGACCGTGAGTTGGCACGCAAGGAGGCGGAGCGCCGCCCCGCGCCCAAATTCCGTGCCGAGCGAAGCGGAAACAATAACAATAACCGTTGAGAGCGAGGACAAGACCAATGAGTAGAAAAATGAATATGATCGTCTATTTTGAAAACGAGCAGGCACTTTTGCCCGTGACCTATAAGCTGAAGATGCTGGTGCGCCGCGCGATTGAAGCAACGCTGGACTTTGAGCAGTACGGCAACACCTGCGAGGTGTCGGTCACTTTTACCGATGACGCGTCGATCCACGAGCTGAACAAAAAGTTCCGCGGTGTCGATCGCCCCACCGATGTGCTATCCTTCCCCTTGTTTGACTACGAGGGGGAGAGCGAAGAACCGCCCGTGGACGAGCTGATGGGAATGCTTGGCGACGTGGTGCTCTCTCTTGAAACGGCGGCACGGCAGGCAGAGGAATACGGACATTCGTTTGAGCGCGAGGTCGCGTTCCTGACCGTTCATTCCATGCTTCATCTGCTGGGCTACGATCATGAGACGAGCGAGGCAGACGAGGCAGATATGCGGCAGAGACAGCGCGAGATCATGGAGCGCTTGGGGCTTGCGGTACATCAAGGGGAATAAAAATAAAAAATAAGGAGGTTTTCCATGAGTCATTGGAAAAAAGACCGTGCGGACGAACCGTATCGTACGGAGACTGCAAAAACCGAGAACTTTTTCACAAGGAATGTTAAGCTGATCACCTTTCTCGTTACCGTGGGGGTTTTTCTTGCCGTGTTCGGCCCCATTTCGTGCTGGAGGCGCGTCAGTATTATGGGCAGGACAAAGACACCCGCCCCAAAATGACAATGTATGACATGATATTGATCTCCGAGCAGAAGCCGATCACAGCAAATCAGCTCACAAAATACGCTTGCACGGAGAGCGAAGCCGACGGACAAAACGTAAAAGTGATCCGCATTGAGATCGATGACGGAAGATATATGGCGATCGCAACAGCAGATATGATTACGGGAATCGTAGTTGAATGTCTCATTCAGGATATGGAGGGCGATTCCGATGACCGTTGGAACGCGATGGAGGACGATCTGCGAGAGATCTTTGGAAAATAGGACAAGGAAAAGAATATGAAAAAAACAGGTTTTATTTCAATTGTAGGGCGCCCCAATGTAGGGAAGTCGACCCTTCTCAACAGTATTCTCGGAACACAGATCGCCATCGTTTCGGCAAAGCCGCAAACCACGCGCAACCGCATTGCGGGAATCGAAACGCGCGGTGACGATCAGTTCGTTTTTCTCGATACGCCGGGAATCTTCAAGCCCCAAAATACCTTGGGCGATTTTATGGTCAAGACAGCAAACAGCACTATGCAGGATGGGGATGCAGTGATTTTGGTTGCCGACGTGGGCTACGCTCCGGGGGAAGTCGAGGAGGGGATCATTCGCTATCTCAAGCAATCGGATACTCCCTGTATCCTTGCCCTGAACAAGGTTGACCTTTACCGCCGTGAAAAGATCGCTGAAACGATTGCCGCCTATGCCGCAAAGCACGATTTCTTTGCGGTGGTGCCGATCTCCGCAAAAAAAGGAAAATATGTGGACGAGCTTCTTGACGAATGCGCAAAGTTGCTCCACGAGGGCGACTGGTTTTACGATGAGGATATGATCACCGACCAGCCGCAAAGGCAGATCGCCGCCGAGATCATTCGCGAAAAGATCCTGCGCACGGTCGACAAAGAGATTCCGCACGGTGTTGCGGTGGTGATTGAGGAATACACCGAGGAAGATGGGCTTGTGCGCATTCGTGCCGAGATCTTTTGCGAAAAGGCTTCGCACAAGGGAATTCTTGTCGGCAAAAACGGCGAAACGCTGAAGCGTATCGGTAGCTATGCACGCGCCGACTTGGAGGAGATGCTCGAGGTGCAGGTCTATCTCAATCTTTGGGTCAAGGTCAAAGAAAACTGGCGAGACAGCCAAAGAGGACTGCAAAACTTTGGATATATCGAAGAGTAAGGCACACATGTTGCCTGAAACCGATCAAACATGAAACAAAAAAAGGGGGGGACGTCCGGTGCGGCACGAGGTTTTTGACGGTATTGTGGTACGCGCGCGGTCGATGGGGGATCATGACATACTTTTGTCGGTACTCACGGCGGAAGAAGGGCGTCTCCCGGTTTTATCCAAGGGTGGCAAATCGTTGAGGGGAGAGCAGAGAACGGTTAGCCAACTTTTTACCTATGCCAATTTCGAGGTTTACCGTCGGGGCGAGTTGTTTATTTTAAAGGGCGGTTCGCCCATTCAGTCCTTTTACGGAATTGCCTCGGATATGGATCGTCTCAACCTTGCCTCCTATCTTTGCGAGGTCTGTTTGGAGCTGTCCGACGAGGGTGAAGAAGCTGGTGACATGCTTCGTTTGATGCTCAACACCTTTTATGCCATCAGCCGTGAGCTTTATCCGCTTGAGATCATCAAGGGCGCGTTTGAAATACGTTCTGCAGTTTTATCGGGATATGCCCCCGATCTTTCGTGCTGTGAGGTGTGCGGCGTGGAGAATGCCGACAGCCTATATCTCGATGTCATGAACGGCGCGTTGTTGTGTTCGTCCTGTCTGCATGCGCGCACGTCGGTGTCGAAGCATACGGGGGACTATGATGAGATCCGTGAGGCGGAGGTGCTTGCCCCGCTTACCCCGAGCACGTTGGCTGCGGTACGTTATGCGGCAGGGGCACCCATCGAGCGTCTGTTTTCGTTTGGACTGAAGGACACCGAGGAATTGCACCTTTTTTCAAGCTGTGCCGAGAGTTATCTGCTTTCGCATTTGGGGCGCGGCTTTGAGTCGCTGAATTTTTACCATGCCATGAGGCAGAAAAAGACATAAGGAATGAACATGAGCTTTTCTGAAAAAACACTGACAACACTTGAATTTGATAAAATATGCGCTATGCTTGCCGATTGCGCCCCAACCGAAGGGGCAAAGGCGATGGCGCTGAGATTGATGCCGTCGGGAGACACGGTCGAGGTTTTGCGCCGTTTGCATCGCACCACCGACGCACGCCGTCTCTGTGATGCCAAAGGTATGCCGCCGTTTGGAACAGTAAAGGACGTTTCCGCCGCTTGCGAGCGAGCAACCAAGGGAGCAATGCTGTCCACGCGAGAGCTGCTTGAGATCGGGCGTGTGTTGCGTTCGGCTCGCGGACTTGTGGATTATCTGCAAAACAATAAACCGTTTGATACCTCACTTGACGAAATGTTTGGACGCTTGCTCCCAAACCGATTTTTGGAGGAACGCATCACGCGTTCGATCCTATCGGAGGATATGATCGCCGATGAAGCCAGCCGAGAGCTTGCCGAGATCCGACGCAAGATCCGTGAAGCGAACAGCCGCATCAAGGAGACTTTGCAGCACTATATCAACGGCTCCTACTCTAAAATTTTGCAGGAGAATCTCGTCACCGTGCGAAACGGACGGTACGTGATCCCCGTAAGAGCCGAATGCAAAAACGAGATGAAGGGACTGATCCACGACACCTCGTCTTCGGGAGCCACGATCTTTGTCGAGCCGATGGCGATCGTTGATGCCAACAACGAATTGCGCATGCTACAGTCGCGCGAGGAGCATGAGATTGAAAAGATCCTCTTTTCTCTTTCCGCTGATGTCAGCGCGGCATCCGAATCGCTCAGGCTCAATTATCTCAATATCACCGAGCTTGCCTTCTGCTTTGCCTGCGCCGAGCTATCGTCGCGTATGAAGGCGTGCGAGCCCGTAATTTCGGGGACTCGGTCGCTCGAATTATGCCGTGCACGCCATCCACTCATTGATCCCAAAAAGGTGGTTCCCACCAATATTAAGCTCGGGGACGGCTACGATACGCTGATCATCACTGGTCCCAACACGGGAGGAAAGACCGTTACCTTGAAAACAATTGGTCTGTTTGCATTGATGACACAGTCGGGGTTGCACATTCCCGCCGATCCCGAGTCGTCGATCTGTGTTTTCGAAAAAGTACTGGTCGATCTTGGCGACGAGCAGAGCATCGAGCAATCGCTGTCCACGTTTTCATCGCACATGGTCAATATCGTGCGTGTAACAAACGAGGTCGATGCTCGTTCTCTTTGTCTCTTTGACGAGCTTGGGGCGGGAACCGACCCCGTGGAGGGGGCGGCACTTGCTGTTGCCGTAATCGAAACGGTACGCGCGGCAGGGGCAATGTGTGCCGCTACCACGCACTACACCGAGCTCAAGACCTATGCGCTCGATACTCCCGGGGTGCAAAACGCATCCTGCGAATTTGATGTTTCCACTCTGCGTCCCACCTATCGGCTGATGATCGGCACTCCGGGTAAATCCAATGCGTTTGCCATTTCCGAAAAGCTGGGGCTTTCGCCCGAGATCATTGCGCTTGCAAAGCAAAATGTCAGCCGCGATCATCAGCGCTTTGAGGAGATCATTGAGTAGATCGAAGCCACAAGGCTGGAAGCCGACCGCAACCGCGAAGAGGCGGCAAAGATCAAAGCCGAATACGAAAAAATGAAGACCGATGCCGAAAAGGAGATCAAAACGCGATTCTTTCAGGTCGAGCGCGAGATCGAGCAAAACCGCAAAAAGGCGATCCAAATGCTCGAAAGCGCACGTGCTTCGAGTGATTTTGTGTTTGCCCAGCTCGAAAAAGCCAAAAAGGCAGAGGAGGCAGGCAGGCTTTCCGAGGAGCTGGATGCCGCGCGCCGTGCCGTTCGCAAAGAGATCCGCGAAAACGATGACAAGATCAATCCCGTGGAAGAAAAGAAAAACGAAAAATACGTTCTACCTCGTGATCTCAAAAAAGGCGACAAGGTCTATATCGTGAATATTGATAAAGAAGGTGTGCTTCTTGACACGCCCGACCGTTCGGGATCTGTCATGGTGCAGGCGGGGATCCTCAAAACACGCACCAAGCTTGCCAATCTGCGCCTGATCGAGGAAAAACCACAGGTGATCAGCGGAAAGGGAATAAAACCCGCATCCGACTATCACGCAAAGGTTAACCGCGATTTTCGGGATGAGATCGATCTGCGCGGGCTGCTGGGGGACGAGGCGTGGCTTGCCGTTGATAAGTATCTTGACGAAGCCGTGCTGGCAAACTTTTCACGCGTACGCCTCATTCACGGCAAAGGCACGGGAGCCTTGCGCAATGCCCTGTGGGGACACCTTAAAACCGATCGCCGTGTGGCATCCTTCCGCCTTGGAAAATACGGCGAGGGCGACGGCGGCGTAACCGTTGTGGAGATGAAATAAAAGCGTTTTTTTCTTTGCGATCCCCATCCCTTTGCAAAACAGTTGAGGTGGGGATCTTTTTCTTTTTTGGACAACCGAAAAAGTTTATTTTTTGCAATTTCAGGTTTATTTTTTGGATGTACAAAGACGGTTCTTGTGGTATAATACTAAATGAAAAACTGTGTACAAAAGGAGATCGAATATGAACATTACCGAACAGATGATGAGACAAAAAAAGATCGAAGACTTATATGATGTTGCTGTCGTTGGTGGCGGTCTTGCGGGGGTAATGACGGCTGTGTCGGCGGCGAGAGAAGGGAAACGCGTGATCCTTTTGGAAAAATACGGCTGTCTTGGCGGTATGGCTACGGCAGGCTTGGTCTATCCTTTTATGAGACATAGCGAAAAGCCGTCTGGAAAGCCTGCAAACAAGGGGCTGTATTTCCGATTGCTGAAGGAGGTCTATGAGATCGGAGGCAGCGACGGTGAGCAATCGAGACACTATAAGGAAGAGTTTATGAAGGTCGTTCTCGACCGCATGGTCACAGAAGCCGGTGTCAAGGTGCTTTTTCACGCAAAACTCTGCGAAGTGGAATGCGAGAAAAAAACGGTTACAAGCGTAACCGTTGCAACCGTTTCGGGAAAGATCAAAATTCGTGCGCGTGTGTTTGCCGATACGACCGGAAATGCCGATCTTTGCGCGTTTGCGGGGCTCCCGTTTGAAAAAGGACGCGAGGAGGATGGGCTTTGCCAGCCGATGACGCTCAACTTCCGCCTCGGAAATGTCGATTGGAGCCGCTTTAACCTCAAGATGGCAACCGCGCTTTACAACGAGCTGCAAGCAAAGGGTGAGATCAAAAATCCGCGCGAGAACATTCTCGTGTTTCGCTCTCCCGTCGACAACATCATGCATATGAATACCACGCGCGCCGTTGGGTACGACCCCACCGATGTAGAATCGGTTACAGCGGCGGAGATGCTTTTGCGCGAGCAGATGATCGAAATGTATTGGTTTATGAAAAACAATATTCCCGGTATGGAAAATTGCGAGCTGCTCAGTTCTTCGGTCGAAGCCGGGATCCGCGAAAGCCGCCGCATTGTCGGGCTTTATCGTATCACGGCAGAAGATCTACTTTCTGCGCGCAAATTTGAGGACAGTATCGCGCGCGGTACATATGAAATCGATATTCACAATCCCTCGGGTACAGGTACCGTCCTGCGCCACATTCCGCCAAATGATTTTTATACCATTCCTTACCGCGCATTGGTGCCGCGTGACGCAGACAATCTCATCGTAGCGGGACGCTCGGTATCCTCTACCCATGAAGCATTGGCGGCGATCCGTATCATGCCCATCACAACCTGCATGGGTGAAGCTGCAGGCATTGCGGCGGCTCTGGCGATCGACGGAAATTGCCCCCTCGCCGATATCAACGTCGCCGAGCTCCAAAAGCGCATTACGTCCTACGGCGGTCTGATCTGACGTGGGGGACGCGTTTGTGGGGGGCTTTTGGTAAAAGCCCCCCACGCCCCCCAAAACTTTTAAGTCAAGGGTAATTGGGATATAAATGGAAAGTTTTTGCGCCGTTTCGAAGTTTAGGGCAAAGGTTGGCGTGGTTTGTACGCTGACGGAACAATCGCTCCCGCGCAGCAGAAGCCTTCGCTACGCTCAGGCGGATCACCGAGACCCTGCCCGCTCACCGACGTTAGTTTTATGACAAATGGGCGCACACATTTTTGTATGGGACGGCGCCCACGACGTCCCGCAACGAACGCATCCCTCTTTCAAACGGCGGTCAAACCCGTTTTCGTATTGTTAGAGCTTCTTAAAAAAACGAAAAAATTATTTCTGCGCCTGCATACGGTATTGCTTAGGCGTTTTTTTGCGGAATTTTTTAAATTTATCAATAAAATGACTGCTGGAGGCAAACCCAGTTGCCAGCGCGATTTCGGTGATCGGTCTGTCTCCCGATAGCAGCATCCGTTCGGCTTCGTTGATGCGCACGGCTGTGAGATATTCGTTGAAGTTTTTGCCAACCACGCGGCGAAACAGCTTTGAGTAATAGCTGTAGCTCATATTCGCATGAGCGGCTGCATCGGCTTCGGTCACGTCGGAAAGATTTTGATGTAGAAATTCAATCGAACGTTGGATCAAAAGAATATTTTCATCCGAAATATCCGAGGCGGTTGCTATTGGAAAGATTCCTTTTTTTCGATTGGTACGGATGATCCATAAAAATGCCTGCAAAAGGTTGCTTTTCAGCGCGATCTCATAGCCAAATTCCTGCTCGTCCCAGCATTTCTTCATTTCGGTAAAGACAGATGAAAGTCCGCTGCCCGACAGCTCGCTTTCCGTATACAGATGATAAGGAAAGAGGTCTTGACGAAGAAAGGGTTCAACGTATTTTTTATCAAAGATCGGATCTTCATAAAAGCACAAGACCTCGGGAAGAACCTTAAAGCAAAAATAGCCGGTTTGTTCGGTAAGGTGTACACAGTGGTGAGCAACGCTTGCATTGATCACCAAGAGGTCGCCCGCTCCGAATCGGACTGTTTCGCCCGCGATCCATGCGTTGACCTCGCAGGAATCCAGTCCGAACAAAAATTCAATATAATCGTGATAATGCGGGTGCCATTTTGTGCGGTTAAGATCATTATGATTTGTGTTACGCAACAGGCATTGGATCGGCATTTCAATGCCGTTTCGTATGCTTTTTTTTTCAAAAACAGGCTGCCGCTTCAATTGTTCATCCATTTTTTGCTCCTTTGATACAAAAACAAAAATGACAAAAAAATGATATTTTTATGCAAATAAATTATATCATATTTTGGAGGGATTTGCTATAATAGTAACAGTAAGTTTACATTTTTTATTTTGCAAAGGAGACGAACAGAAAATGGAACAGAAAAAGCTTAAAATTGCCATTATCGGTTGCGGCGGCATTGCAAGAAATGCACATATGAATTCATACCGTGAGCTCAACCGCTTTGAGGTGGTTGCCGCGTGTGATATTTTGCCCGACCGTGCAAAGGCGTTTGACGATGCAAACGGGATCCCTCAGTATTTTACCGATTATCATGATGTTTTAAAACTTGAGGGCTTGGATGCGGTGGACATCTGTACCCCCAACTATCTGCACTCGATCATTGCGGTTGACGCGCTCAACGCAGGGCTCAACGTCTTGTGCGAAAAGCCCGATGCCATAAATCCCGTCGAAGCCGAAAAGATGAAAGCTGCGGCAGAAAAGAACGGAAAGCTGTTGATGGTGATCCGTAACAACCGCTTTGCCAATCATTCGATCTTCCTCAAAAAGTACATTGAGGAGGGCAAGCTCGGTCACATTTATGCTGCTCGCTGCGGCTGGCAGAGAAGACGTGGAATTCCCGGCAGAGGCGGCTGGTTTACCACCAAGGAGCAGTCGGGCGGCGGTCCTCTGATCGACCTCGGCGTGCATATGATCGACCTCACCATGTGGCTCATGGGGAATCCTACGCCGGTTGCCGTCAGCGGCTGCACCTACACGGCATTTGCAAACAATCGGTCGGAATCCACGGCATCCAAGTATGGCGATGTCAATGAAAACGGAACCTTTGACGTAGAGGATCTCGCTATGGGCTTTATCCGCTTTGACAACGGTGCCTGCCTGCAGATCGAGTTCTCATGGGCGTCCAACATCGAGCGCGACAACAAGTTCTACGAGCTCCGCGGAACCGAGGCGGGGGCGTCCTGGAGCTTTATCGACGACACGCTCCGCATCTTTAAAGAGGAATGCGGTACGAACACCGACCTCACTCCCAAATTCAAAAAGCCCCGTCACGGTCACGTTGGAAACATTGAAAACTTTGCCGATGCGCTGGAGGGCAAGGCAGAGCCTGTCTTCAAGCCTCAGCAGGGCATTGATATGATCAAGATCCTTTGTGCGATCTACGAATCCGCAAAGACCGGCAAGGAAGTTATTCTGTAAGAAAGGAAATAAAAAAGATGAAAAAACTGAACGTTGTGATCTGGAACGAATTCCGTCATGAAAGAACCAAGGAAAAGGTGAAGGAAATCTATCCCGACGGACTTCATGCAACCATCAAGAGCTTTTTGGATGTTAACGAGGATATGGAGGTATCTCTTGCCGCCCTCGACGATCCCGATCAGGGCTTGCCCGATGAGAGACTGGAAAACATCGATGTCCTGCTCTGGTGGGGGCACATGGCACACAAAGAGGTGAGCGACGAGCTCGTGGAAAAGATCCGTAACCGCGTTTACCTTGGCAAAATGGGCTTTATCGCGCTTCATTCGGCACATCGCTCCAAGCCCTTTACGTCGATCGTTGGCACCAACGGCAATCTTTCTTGGGGCAGAAACCAAAAGGAGATCATGTGGACGCTGATGCCGTCGCACGAGATCGCAGCAGGCATCCCCGACCACTTCCTCATCGAATCCGAGGAGCTTTACAGCGAGCCCTTCTACATTCCTCAGCCCGACGCGCTGGTATTTGGCGCATGGTTTGAGGACGGACACATCATGCGTGCAGGCGCTTGCTTCAACCGCGGTGCGGGCAAGGTATTCTACTTCCAGCCCGGACACGAGACCTGCCGTTCTTACTACAACCCTTACGTTCAGCGCATTATCACCAACGCGGTTCGCTGGGCAAAGCCGAACGAGCTTGGATACCCCGTGGAGAACAATTGTCCTCATATCCTCACGAAAACCGTTGACGAATTTAATAATTAATCTTTCAATTAACCTAAAAAATGCTGAGCCAAATGCTTTTTACAAGCAAGCGGCTCGGCATTTTCTTTTTCTATTGTAAAAAGCAGGTTGCCGTGGTATACTAAACCTAGAAAAAACAGAGGAGGCAGACACAATGACGATTCGAAATTTGATGGTGGAGGGCAGGGTGGAGCCGATTGCTGTGGATCCTAAGGCTCCGATCTTTTCGTTTGAGACCGATCGGGCGGAAGGACTATTTATTGCTTCGCTTTTTGTACAGGGGAAAACGAGTGCCGAGCAGGAGCGTGTAATTTCGGCAAAGGATAGCCTCGGCTTTCGTTTTTTTGCCCCCTTACAAGCCGAAACCTTATACATTTGGAAGATCAGCGACGGCAAAATGACAGCCCTTTCGCGTTTTGAAACCGCTCTGCATTTTTGCGCGCCTATGATCTGCGCAGCATGCCCTACAAAAAGTTTTCCAATATATTATCATGCGCTCAACATTCCGCTTGAGATGCGTACAGCCAGATTGGCGATTGCCACAAGCTGTCGGTATACGGTCTTTGTCAATGACGAACGCCCGATTCGCTCCCCAAAGAGACTTTCGAAAGAGTCTTTTTTTACCCACGACATTTCTTCTCTGCTTTGGCGTGGGGATGAAAACAGTATCCGTATTCTGCTTGAGACAAAAAACAACGCAGGAATTGCCGCAGAGGTGATGCAAAGACTTGACGGTGACAGGCGCGTTCGGCTTTTGAGCGACGAAACATGGCGTGTTATGGAGTCGGGCATCGCTTTTGACCGAAAAGCCATTCCCAAACGGTGCGCGCAAATCTCTTTCGCACAGAGCGGCAATGCAGTGCTGCGATGCCGTGAGGTGGTGCCTTAAACAAAAAACTTGCCGTTATGACAACGCATAACGGCAAGCTTGGACAACGCCGAGGGATCATAATAATCTCTGATTAAAATATAGAACTTTATTCGGGAAACCACAATATCCGTATATTCTTTTTTGAAAGTTTTGAAAGGTGCCGGAAAACTTTTCCAAAAGTTTTCTGACAAAAAATGAAATTCGTATTACATTCCGTTTCTCACGGCATCGATATATTCTTCAAAGGACATTCCAAAGTTGTTTTCAACCGAGTCCCGAATCAGCTGTTGCAGCTCGGAATCCGGCAGAGAGAGGAAATAGATCTCCAGGGCGAGAATAACAGCAAACGCGATCAGCCCGACAATCGCAAGGATCAAGCCTGCAATTGCCGCACCCGGCATGCGCTTTCCGTTGTCGCGACGCGCGAGGCATGCCATAACAATTGCAATAACCGAGAGGATCGGAGCCACCAAATAAAAGCAACAGCAGCACATGGTGCAAAATGCCGATGCAATACCAAGCCACATTGCGGCAAGAGAATACCCTTTGGCGTGACCGTTATTTTGCGACAACATGGGGGCGAGCGGAATCTGTTCAAATGTGCTTTTGTCATCTTGTGGGTAATAGTCAAAATTGTTGTTCAAAACCGACACCTCTTTTCTGTACTTCTATTATTCTAACACATTTTTTTGTGAAATGCAATCTTTTTCTTGAAAAAAATGAAAAACTGTGGTACAATAAGAAACAATCAGAACAAGAGAGGGGGCAGAGGACATGAGGATCGAAAAAACGAGTGCGAGACACTATCTGTATCTGCATTTGGGGATTTTTGCGGCGGTACTTTTGTTTCCGCTGTATCGGATGCTGACAAATCAATTGCCGCGCGTGTGGATCCGATGCGTTTTGCACGATCGGCTGTTTTTGTACTGTCCCTTTTGCGGCGGAACGCGAGCGGTTGAGGCGCTGTTGCGCTTGGATCTTTCGGCGGCACTTGCGGCGAATCCCTTTGTTGTCGTTCTGCTTCTCCTTTTGCTGATCCTCGATGTAATCGCGCTGATCCGACTTCTCAGAGGTCGCAAAAGGCTTCTGCCACTGCCGCAATGGTCGCTTTTCTTCTTGCTTGCGGCGGCAATCGGCTATGCGGTTTTACGGAATTGGCTGATGATCGCGCACGGTTACGATCCAATCGGTGATTTAGGTGCATTTTGGCATCACTGAAAAGGAAAGAACCTGTACACACTATTTGTGTACGGGCTTTTTCTTTTTCGGAGGGGAAAATGAGAGTATTGCATGTAATCAGTGACCACAATATCGGGGGCGCGGGGATCCTTTTGCTGAATTTGTTAAAGCATTTCGACCGATCGCGCGTTGAAAGCGTTGTTGCTCTGCCAAAGGATAGTATGCTTTGCAAACGCTTGCAGGCTTTGAAGATCCCTTTTTACGGTCTTGAACATTCCTGAGACCGTGTAAGCATCGCATCGGTCAAGGAGTTGAGGGGCTTGATCAAGGCTCTTTCGGTGGATGTGGTGCATGCAAATGCGGCGCTCGCGGCTCGTGTTGCGGGGCGAAGCTGCCGTGTGCGTGTGGTGCACACCCGTCATTGCTGTTTTCCAACCGATGGAAAGAACAAATTTATGAGGGAGATCATGGGCATTGGAAACCGTCTCCTGTCCGATTGCGTGATCGCAACCGCGGAGGCGGCGGCAAAGGATCTCTTGGAGCTGGGCATTCCCACATCAAAGATCAAGATCATTATCAACGGTTCGGATCCCGTGCGTACGGTTGGAGAAGCGGAACTGAATGCTGTGAGGGACGGGTGGAGAATTGCGCCAAATGCATTTTGCGTGGGTATTTGCGCACGCCTTGTTGCTTGCAAGGGGCATGACACCTTTTTGCGTGCGGCTCGCGAGGTGCTAAAGCAAAATGACGCGCCTTTTGCTTTTTTGATTGCGGGAGACGGCCCCGAGAGAAAACGGCTCGAGGACGAGGCTCGCGCGTTGGGAATTGACGGCAGCTTGCGCTTTTTGGGTTTTCTGGACGACACAGCACCCTTTTACCGCTTGATTGATGTCAACGTCAATTGCTCGGTTGGTACCGAAACCTCGTGTTTGGCGCTGTCCGAGGGGATGAGCGCGGGGGTTGCCACGGTTGCCACCGACTACGGCGGAAATCCCAAAATGATCGAGGACGGGAAAAGCGGATTCCTTTTCCCGCAGGGCGACAGCCACGCACTGGCAGAGATCGTATGCAGGCTTGAAAAGGATCGCGCACTTTTGCATGAAATGCGCCGCGGTGCCGCAGAATGTTATGAAAAATGTTTTACCGCGGAACGCATGGCACGTGAGGTCACAGCTGTATATGAATCGCTTTTTTGATTTGCTTTTTAATTGATAGTCATGACCACCAGCCGTGCTGGTGGCTTGCGATAGCCCCCTTGGGGCATTTCACACGCTGAGCCTATAGGCTCGTCGAAAAATCCGTCACTTGCGGTAATTGCCCTACCACTATTGAAATAGTAAATATCTATAGCCGTTTTGATAGCTTAAATTTTATTATTTGCAAAGGGTCGGGTTCCTCGCTTCGCTCGGATAAATAATCTGGGCAAAGCTAAAGCTTTTTGGAACCACCAGCACTGCTGGTGGTTTTCAAAATACAAAAAAGCAGAGCCAAGATGTGGAGAACACATCCAAGCTCTGTCTTTTTTTCACTCCAAATGAAGTGCGTCGGTATTGAGAAACGAGTGTGCCGCGAGGCTCGAATCGGTGGGGATAAAGCGTGACGCGGCACATTTTCGGCATGATACGCACACACCGTCGCGCCGCACCTCGGCATCGTACTGCCTACCGTTATCGGCGGGATCGCACTTGCAATAGATCTTCCCCTCGGCATCCAGATCGTTGATGACAAACATAACGATGTCAAGCACCTGCGGATCGGTCAAGGTGTCCTCTCCGTCAGTCTCTTCCGCGCCCGGTTGATATCCCATACTCTCGAGAAGATCCATTAATTCCAATTCCGAGCGCGCAAGCTCACCTTTGACAAGATCGGTCTCCCCAACGCATGCCAGTGTAATATCGGTATAAGGGCACTGCATGACAAAAAGATCCTTTCCGAAAAACAGCGACTCATTGAGCGTAAATTGGTGAGGCTGTGGGCACAGCATACACGGAACCGTGATGCGTACCTTTCCGTCCCCCGACATGACAACGCTCATCTCGCTCTCCTTGCAGGTGCATTTGAGCTTTACCATATCGGCTGAAAGCGCAAACAAATTGACAGCGCTCAAAACGCCGCTCCCGCACCGCGCGCAACGGTATCCTACCGTGGTTTGTTTTGGATTCAGTATCATTACAAGATCTTCCTTTTCCTCAATTCATGGTTGTGTTAATACAGTATATTCGTCAAGTTACAAAATGGCACGGACTGCTCCATGCCATTTTGCATTTGTTTGTTGTCAGATCAATCGTGATCGTGTCCTGCGTGAGGATCCGCGGTTGTCTCCTCAGCAGTGCCGGTACCCGTTTCGGCAACGGTCGTGGTAGGCTCGCCAAACTTCGCGAGAACCTTTTCCTTTGCCGTGTAATCCTTCGACAGATCATCCATCCATGTGTCTACCTTGTCGGAGACATACGCCGATTTTGCGGCACTCTCCCAAGCAGCCATCTTTTCGGTAAAGACGACCACGTAAGTGCTCTTGCCGTCCTTAGCGGTGATGGTGGTAACTTCGTTTGCGGTACGGTCAGCCGAGAAGAGCCACTCCTTGACGACATCTACGCTCACGCTACTCTCACGAAGCGAGCTCGACGTATTGGTGGAACCGAGCGTGCTGAGTGCGTTGAGCAGGTCTACATTGGTCTTATCCTTGAGCGTATCCAAAGCATTCTTTGCCTCTTCGGCATGCTTTTCGGTGGTGTACTGGTAGTAACCGCCGCCTACAACAGTCTCGGTGTCGAGATACATGGGCGAATCGGTCGCCATTTCGTTCTTTACAACCATGTAGGTATTGTAGGTTGTTACATCTTTTTCGGTCTTTTCAAAATACTTGGTCTCATTTTCCTTACGCGCGCTGACAAACTTGCCGTCTTCCTTCAGCTCGGAGATCCAAGCCTCAAAGCTGTCCTTTTCCGCCTCTGCCTTGTAGCTTGCGGCTTTGTCGGCGGGATATACTTTGTCAAGGGAGGTGGTGAGATCATCAATGATCTGATAGTACAGATCGCTCTTGACAATTGCGTAGGTCACATCGGTCTTACCGTTTGCGATCTTATCAACGTGTGCAACGTAATAGGTTCCGCTATCGGTAATCGATACAACGTCGCCCTCTTTAACGGTAGACTTGACCACTTCATCACGAACTACCTTCGGAATGGTAGTGGTAGGTGTGGAGGCTGTCACGCCCGTAACGGTTTTGGAATCATGTGCCTTCATCAGAGCCGCAACGTCAGCGCCCTCTGCCTCAAGTGCCTTTTTGAGCTCGGTTGCCTTGTCTGCTGCCTCTTTGTAGTTAACGGTGGGCAACGTGGGTTCGTCCTTTTTGGACTCGGTGAGGTGGGTGTAGATCGTTTCCTTGAACTTGTCATCCTCGCCGTGAGTCTCGCCCTCAACAAATTCGAGGAACTTGTATCTTGCGTTTACGGTCTCGGTGCTTGCCTTTTCAGAAAGGAACGCAACGATATAAATACCGTTTTCGGTGGCTACGGTTGCGGTATCAAACTGTTTGCGTGCAGAATCAAACAGCCACTTGGAAAGATCTGCGTCCAGTCCTTCCTGTCCCTTGGTAAAGTCGGTTGCAGCCTCCGCGCCGAGCTTATCAAGAGCCTCGGTCAGAGCATTGCCGTTTGCGCTGTTGATCTTACCGGAAATATCGGAAAGCTCATCCTTTGCAGTCTCCTGCGTGGTGTACTTGTTGTACACGGTCTTGTAGTTTTCATCCAAATGGTGCTTGAGAACGAGTGCCTTGAATTCCTCGGCATTCTTGCAAGCGGCAAGCTCCTCGGCAAACGCCTTGCTCTCTGCCGCAAAAGTCAGATAATCGACCTTAAAGAAATCCTCGGGATTGGCATCGCGGTAGGTCTCGAGATCTGCCACGGTGACAGCCTTTTCAAAATCGACCTGTACCTCGGTGCAATACTTGTTGTAAAGCGCAACCATCTTGAGCGCTTTCTCAATGTCGCTCTTCTTCATGCCGTCGCCCATTGCAACGTCAAGGAAGCTGTTGAGCGTTTGATAGCCGTAAGCGGTCTGCATCTCCTTGAGCTGCTTGATCCCATCGTCAACCGAGGTCATATCCTCATCTTCAAGCTTGACTCCGTTGCGGTGCGCCTCATCACAAACCGCAACATAAGCAATGAGCTGCTCGAGCATCTCGTCAACGCAATCGCGGAACTGGCTCTGAACCGCCGACTGAGCGGCAACCAAAGCGTATTCGTCACCCGACTGATAGGTCTTTGTAATGCCATAGGTATCCTCTTGAATGCCGTACTGGCAGTAGAGGTAGTAGTAATACGCGTTGAGGTACTGATTTTGCCACGTGAGATACGTGATCATTTGTTGGTTGAGATCGTATTTGCCGGTCTGGCTCTCAATCAGCACTCTGCCGCGCTTGATATAGCCGTTGCTGGCAACGATGTAAGCCCCGACACCAATGAGGATCGCCGCAACGATCACAAGCGCGACCGCCGAGCCGAACCATTTCGGCATCTGCTTTTTCTTCTTTTGGTTGTTCTTTTGGGGATTATCCAGTCTTTCCTGGAAGTGGTTTTGTCTGTTTCTGCTTCCTTTTCCCATAGCGGGGGTTTCCTTTCTTTTCTAACAAATTTGATTTTCCCTACGCGGGAAGCAACCTAATTATTATAACTTTGGTGTGTGACAAACCTGTGTCTTTATTATGAACAAATGCAAAACTTTACGTTTCTTGCGGAAATATTAATGAAAAAAGCCATCAAACGTTCATAATAACGGGCAAGATCATGGGTTTTCTCTTGGTCTTGCTGTAAAGATACTGTGTGAGATCTTCTTTCACACGCTTTTTGAGACGCATACGGTCGGCATGATCGCCGTAATCGAGAACATCCAAAAGAGCGTCGTATGCCACCTGCCGTGCCTCTTCCATCAATTCCTCCGCCTCGCGGACGTAAACAAAGCCGCGGGAAACGATATCGGGGCCCGAAAGGATCATACGCTCGTCGAGATCCACGGTTGCCACTACAACGATCAGTCCGTCCTGTGCCAGATGTCTTCTGTCACGCAAAACGATATTGCCGACATCTCCGACACCGTAGCCGTCCACCAAAACCTTTCCGGCAGGGACGGTACCCGCGAAACGCGCACCCGATTCATCGATCTCCAAAACCTTTCCGATCTCGGACAGGAAAATATCCTTGCTGTCCATGCCCATATAACGTGCCAGATCGCGGTTTGCCATGAGATGGCGCGCCTCACCGTGCACAGGCATGAAATACTTGGGCTTTGTAAGCGCCTGCATGAGCTTGAGCTCCTCTTGGCAGGCGTGTCCCGAAACGTGTACTTCCACAACTGCATCGTGCAGGACCTCTACGTCGTTTTTGGAAAGCTCGTTGATGATACGCCCCACCAGCTTTTCGTTTCCGGGAATGGCACTTGCCGAGAGGACAACAAGATCGTTTGCGTCAAGAGATACCTGACTGTGATCCGAAAACGCCATGCGGTAGAGTGCCGACATCGGCTCGCCTTGGCTTCCCGTGGTAATGAGCGTGATCTCCCCGGGCTTATAGCGTTTGATCTCGTTCAGATCGATCAGCACTCCCGCGGGCACCTTCATATAGCCCAGCTCGGTGGCAGCGCTGACAATGTTGATCATGCTCCGCCCCGTAATGGCAACTTTTCTGCCGTGACGCGCGCTGGTATCAATGATCTGCTGTACTCTGTGAACGTTTGACGAAAAGGTGGCAATGATGATGCGCTTTTTGGGGTGCGTGGAAAAAATATACTCCAGCGATGCCCCAACCTTACGCTCCGAGGGGGTGTGCCCCGCGCGCTCAGCATTGGTGGATTCGCACATCAGCATAAGAACACCCTCCTGTCCGAGCTGCCCCAAACGAACGATGTCCATCATACCGCCGTCGATGGGAGAGGTGTCAAGCTTGAAGTCGCCCGTGTGAACGAGCGTACCCAAGGGGGTGCGGATGGCAAGCGCGCAGGCATCCGCGATCGAGTGGTTGACATGAATAAACTCCACTTCAATGGAGCCCACCTTCACTCTGTCGCCCGCATTGACAGGACGCAGAGAAGGCTTGTGAGGCAAAATGTGCTCCTCTAACTTGTTTTTGATGATCCCCAGCGTCAACGGGGTTCCGTAAATGGGAGTATTGAGCGAACGCAAAAGATACGGCACAGCACCGATATGATCCTCGTGACCGTGGGTGAGAAATACACCGCGCAGCTTGTCAAGGTTGGATTCGAGATAAGAAAAATCGGGGATGACCAGATCGATGCCCGGCATATCCTCGTCGGGAAAGCCCAGTCCGCAATCGACAACGATCATATCATTTTCGTACTCGATGACCGTCATGTTTTTGCCGATCTCTCCCAATCCTCCGAGAGGAATGATACGGATCTTGCCGAGGTCTTTTCCTTTTTTGGGTCTTCTTGGCATTGTAAGTTCCTTTCTTGCTTTTTATTTGCTATGTATACGCGCGAAAAACGCACGCAAAAAAATCCCGTTGATCACAACAGGCACAAAGACCTCCCTCCGACAAAAGCACGCCCCATTTGTCGGCTCAAGGTCTGAAATGATATTCGCAAAAGCATCCCCGCCGCAAGCGAACGGCTGTCGGGCGAAGGATGAAAACGGTCTCATATCACTGCCCTATATTATACTACCCTTTTGCCTCAAAGTCAATACCCGCGAAAAAATTTTACAAAAGGAACAAAAAGACCGCCACTGTAGGCAATGCGCCGCAGAGTAAGCCTCCAATAAAGAGCAGCCATGCGCGAGACAGCCGTTTTTTGGGCTCGGTGCCCTCGCATGCACATTCCTCCAGGATCTTATTTGCCTCAGCAAGGATATCCTGCCTTGCCGACCTGCTCCCCTTGACCTCGCGCCGCAGGACAAAATATGCCTCGTCAAAATAGCGGCTGTCCCCCGTTTTGATTACGATCATTTGCTTTTGCGCACCCTTGACCATGTATCACGCCTCCTTTCGCGTTTCCTTCTCTTTTGCAAAAGTATTGACACAAAAATGCAAGGAAAACCGTTTGGAGGAATTTTTTCTCATTTTTGTTTGTCGAATCAAGTCGACAAATTCTACAAAATATTCCAAAATATGGTATTGACAAACATTGTAATCTGTAGTATAATAAGACTAAAGACAAGAATATCCGCTATTTTGTCGGATGAGAGAGAAAAAACAAAAAGAAAAGGAGAACATCACATGAAATCAACAGGCATTGTACGGAGAGTAGACAATTTGGGGCGCATTGTGCTCCCGGCGGAGATCAGACAGACATTGGACATTCAGGAGGGGCAGGATTCGGTCGAGATCTTTACCGAAAATGACCGTATCGTTTTGCAAAAATACCAACCCGGCTGTATCTTTTGCGGAAGCCTTGACGAAGCGCATTATTTTAAGGACAACCGCATTTGCACAGAGTGCATTGCAAAACTGAAAAGCGATTTTTGATCTGCCCGATCGACCTGCGATATCGCAGGTCGATCTCCGTTTATCTGCAAAAAACGACCGATTGTTCAAAAAGACTTGTTTTCGGGAGCGTTTTGAGATAAAATAAAACCCCAAAAAGGAGGGATCCGCATGAAAATAACGACCGTGATCGATCCTCTGTGCGAGGAGGAGATCGTGATCTATCTGAATCGCGAATGTGACATTCCCGAACAGATCAACACGCTGTTACACACCCCCAAAGAAGAACTTTTGGGCTATAAAGACGGGCAGATCATTCGCCTTCTTCCGCGAGACGTCATTTGCGTGACGGTGGAGGGTGGCAGGGTCTGCGTACTGACAGCGCGTGAAAAGCTTTTTTTGAAGATGCGGCTGTATGAAGCCGAAGCGCTGCTTGGAGAAGCGTTTATCAAGATCAACCAATCCTGTATCGTCAGGATTGACGCGATCGAAAGCTTTGACACCTCACTTGGCGGCGCGCTGCTGGTCAAGCTGAAAAACGGCTTTCGCGATTATGTTTCCCGCAGACAAATGAAAACGGTAAAAAGAAGGATGGGGATCGGAAAATGAAGACATATTGGAAAATGTTTATGCATCGCGGGCTGATATTCGGCGGATTCGGGCCGATGGTTGCGGGCATTGTATTTTGTGTATTGGATGCCACCTTAGAAGATTTTTCGATTGGTGGCGACCAGATATTGCTTGCAATCGTTTCAACCTATCTGCTTGCCTTTTTGCAAGCCGGATCAAGCGTGTTTCATCAAATTGAGCATTGGTCGCCGGCGCGGTCGCTGCTTGCCCACTTTTTGACGCTTTACACAGCATACGTGGGATGTTATTGGGTCAACTCGTGGATCCCCTTTGAACCGTTTGTGATACTGATCTTTACCGCTGTGTTTGCCGTATCCTATTTTGTAATTTGCCTGACCGTATTTGTGACGGTGAAGATCATACAAAAACGGATCAATGCAAATTTAAAAAAACGATAAAACAAGAAAGAAGCACTTATGGCACGCGCCGGCATGTCATAAGTGCTTTCGTTATGCGATCAGGCTACGCCGCCGGGGCGTTAGGCGATCAACGGCAGCCGCAACCGTTGTTGCAATTGCAGCAGGAGATCAGGATGATGGCAAGGATGATCAGCCATACCCAGTTGTCGTTAAAGAGATTGCACAGGCAGTTGTTCATGATTCGTTCCTCCTGATAAATTTCGGAAGGGAGAGAGCCGATGATTTCACGGTCTGCCCTTCTGTTATCATATTATGCCGAAGGAAGAAAAAGGTTCACGTTTTTTGTCGAACCGTGTGGAGTTTTTGTGTTGCGGTGGGCGGTTGTTGCGGGCCGTCGAGGCGCCGTCCACTACAGAGGTTGCGCGGTTGCCGTTTGTACGGCGGTGTGAGTTTGTTGCGGGAGGAGCAATTCTCGCTGTGGCTCGGT
>JAFTXB010000063.1 GCA_017461825.1 Clostridia bacterium | reverse complement strand
GGGCACCGACCACGATCTGTTTGCGATTGCCGCGCGCAACCAAGCGGCAGGGGTGGCATTTCCAAAGCTGTTCATGTGGTGCGGAACCGAAGACCGCCTGCTGGAAGCCAACCGCCGATTTGACGCGCGCCTGACAGATCTTGCCATTCCCCATCTCTACCAAGAATCCGAAGGCAACCACTCGTGGAAGTGGTGGGATCTTCATATCCAGGATGCGTTGAGGTATCTGTTGGAAAATTGAATACAAAAAATCGAACCGTCCCAAGCGCTTGTTTGAGACGGTTCTGCTTTTTTCTTTCTTATTTTCCCGCAACGCTAACGCCGCGCACCAGAACATCGGGAGAGCCGAACACGGTAAAGCTGCCGGGAACTGCCCATTTGATCTCATTTCCGAGGCGGTCGATCTGCTTTAAGAGCTCAAAGAAATTGCCTGCGACGGTGAACGATTTGACCGGCTCGGCACGCTTGCCATCGCGGATCACAAAGCCCGCGCTCTCGATCGAAAAGTCACCCGTTACCGCGTTTGCGCCCGCGTGGAAGCCCTTGCACTCGGTGATATACAAGCCGTTGCCGACCTGCGAAAGCAAATCCTCGGACGTGTCCTCGCCTGCGGCAATGGCGAAGTTATACGGCGCGATTGCAACGGGGGCGGAATACGAGCCCTTTTGTCCGTTTCCTGTCGATTCCACGCCCGCTTTTTTTGCAGTGGTGAGGTCGTATAAAAGTGTTTTCAGTTCGCCGTTTTCGATGATGTTGCGACGTTTTGTGGCAACACCCTCGCCGTCAAACGGGGTCTGCATGGGAGAACCCTCGCGCATGGGATCGTCCACAAGCGTCACGCAAGGAGCGGCAACTGCCTCGCCCTCCTTACCTGCCAAGAGCGAGAGTCCCAGCTGTGCGTTCTTTGCCGAAAACACGGGAGAGAAGGCGGACAAAAACTGGCGGAACTGTCTGCCGTCAAATATAACATCGTATTTGCCCGAATCCACCAAGCCCGCACCCATTTTGTCGAGCGCGCCTTGAACCGCCTTTGCGGGCAGATCCTTAAGCGTTTCCATATCGGAACCGACGCCAAACTCAAAATGCTCCTGCGCCTCATCGCCGTCGCGCACAACCGGCATGGCGTAAGCAACGCTGACACCGACGCGGTTGGAAAGCTCCAAACCGTTCGAATTGTATAAGTGAATCTCTTCTGTAACCGAAACCGCCGCGCTTTGTGTGCCGTCGCTCACCTTGTCACTTGCGGCATACGTTTGCCGTTGCAGGGCAAGAGCGGTGTCGCGAATGGTTGCGGCATCGGTCAGTTTGATCTCACGCTCGGGCAATTTCGTGTAAGCGGGAGAGCCTGCAAAGATAAACACCTCGTCGTCGCTGTCAATACAAGCGGCGTTGGAAACGGCGTTTTTGACAAGCTCCTCCATGGCATCCTCGGTCATGAGCTCGCCCGAAGCATAGCCCATTTTTCCGTTTACGATGCAACGGAAGCAGATGCCGCCCGACGTGCTGGACGCAAACGAGCTGATCTCGTCCTTGAGCGTTTCGGCACTGATGTTTTCCTCCATGCAGGAGTAGATCTCATATTGCTCCAAGCCCTCCGCTTCGGCGGCTTTGATCAGAGCCTGTTTCATTTCTTCAAATCTCATTTCAGCGACCTCCTACTGTAATGGTGGAAACACGGATGAGCGGTTGCCCCACATCGGTGGGAACGCTTCCGCTGGCAGAGCCGCACATACCCTGCGCGCGCGCAAGGTTTTGCCCCACCATGTCAATGTCTCGGATGATATCCGATCCCGTGCCGATCAGCGATGCGCCGCGCACAGGCTCACAGATCTTGCCGTTTTTCACAAGATAGCCCTCGGTGACAGCAAAGTTGAAGGCACCCGTGAGAGGGTTGACCGAGCCACCGCCCATCTTGCGGCAGTACAGTCCGTTTTCGATCGACGCAATGATGTCCTCGTTTTTGTCGGGGCCGTTTGCGATAAAGGTGTTTGTCATGCGCGAGGTAGCCTCATAGGTGTAGCCCTGACGGCGGCCGCTGCCCGTCATGGGCATTCCCATGCGGCGCGAGCCGAGGCGGTCGATCATATAATTTTTCAAAACGCCGTTTTCGATCAGCACGTTGCGCTGTGTTGGGGTTCCCTCGTCGTCAATATTGACCGAGCCCCACGCGCCCGGGATGGTTCCGTCATCAATGGCTGTGACCTTGGGGTTTGCGATCATCTGCCCCAGCTTGCCCGCCATTTGCGACGCACCGATGGCAACCGAGGTTGCCTCCAGCGAATGTCCGCATGCCTCGTGGAAAATAACACCGCCAAAGCCGTTTTCAATGGCGACAGTCATCTTCCCCGCGGGGCAGTAATCGGCGCGCAGATTGACCATTGCCTGTCTCGAAGCCTCGCGTCCGACCTCTCTCGGGTCGATTTTGTCAAACAGCTCAAGCCCCATGCCCGCTCCGGGTGAATCCGAGCCCGACTGGTTGACCCCTGCGGCACTCGCGACCGACGAAACGGCAATACGGGTGCGGATGTGTCGGTCGGTAACGTACAGTCCCTCTGTGTTGGCAACGAGAATGCTGTGGTCGACCCCCGCAAGTGTGCCCGACACCTGCGAAATGGCGTTATCGTATTCCTTTGCCGCAAAGCAGGCGGTACGTAAAATATCGGCGCGCGTTTTGGCGTCAACGCTCGAAGGCACGATCAGCGCGGGGTGAATATTGGGCAGGAACCGCTCGCGGAGAACGACGTTTACGTCCTTTTTGATCTCCCCCATTGCAGCGGCAACGGCGGCGGCGCATTTGAGAAGGCCCTCACGCGAAGTATCCGAAGTTGACGCAAACACGGTGCGTGTACCGAGAAAAGCGCGGATGCCCACGCCCGAGACGAGGTTATCGCCCACACGGTCGACCTTGCCGTCCACCATGGAGACGCTGTTGTTTTTTGTGATCTCGCCGTAAAGCTCCGCAAAATCGGCGCCTCCCGACATAGCGCAAAGCAGAACCGATTCTGCCAATGCTTTTGAAATCATAGCTTTATCCTCCATTCAATCAAAATCCTTTTTTTGTATCTATTTTATCACAGATCGTCAAAAAAAACAATCTTTTTTGCAAACTTTTTTTACACCTTTGCGATATTCGGCTTTTTTACTTGAAAACGATTGCAAAACCCCGCATTTTGTGATACAATATATATGATTTCAGATGGAAGGAAACATTACATGTACCGAGATCAAATAACCGTTATAGAAGGGCGGCGCTTTGGCGAGGAACGCGCCTTGTACAACTCGCGCGGCATCGTCCTCCAACACTGCTCCTTTGATGGGGAAGAGGACGGAGAAAGCGCGCTCAAGGAGTCGAAGGACTGTCGGCTCGTGGACTGTTTTTGCAATCTGCGCTATCCGTTTTGGCATGACGAAGGGCTTTTTCTGCAAGGCTGTGAGCTAACGCCTCTCTGTCGGGCGGCGCTTTGGTATTCGCAGGACATCCTCATTGAAAACAGCAAATTACACGGCATCAAAGCTCTGCGCGAATGCCGCTGCATCACCCTTCGGGAGATCGACGCGGTCTCGGCGGAGTTTGGTTGGTTTTGCGAAGATCTGACCGTTTTGGGCGGACGCTTTGAAAGTGAATATTTTTTGCTTCAAACCAAGAAATTTCGCTTTGACGGTGTACGCTTCAAGGGAAAATACTCCTTTCAGTATGTTTCGGACGGCTTGATCGAAAACTGCGACCTTGACACCAAGGATGCCTTTTGGCACGCAAAAAACGTGACGGTGAAAAACTCCACGGTGCGCGGCGAATACCTCGGCTGGTACTCCGAAGGTCTCACCCTGATCAACTGTAAGATCATCGGCACACAGCCGCTTTGCTACTGCAAGGGCTTGCGTCTGGAAAACTGCGAAATGATCGATACCGACCTTTCCTTTGAAAAAAGCGACCTCCATGCCACCCTCACGGCACCGATCGTCAGCATCAAAAACCCACGCTCGGGCAGGATCGTTCTGCCATCGGCGGGCGAGATCATCTCGGACGATCCGACAGCCGCGTGCGATATCGTTTTTACTACCAATACATAAAACCGGAGAACCTCATGAAAAACGCAACAAAATTCTTTCACGCAACAGAGATCCTGTTGCCCGATTTTGAAAAGATTGACGGCACCCGCTGGGCGGTGGTTGCCTGCGATCAATACACCAGCGAACCCGACTATTGGGAAAAAGCCGCCTCTTTGGTGGGCAACGCGCCCTCCACGCTGAATATGATCCTGCCCGAAGTATATTTGGACGAAGCCAATGCTCGGATCCCGCAAATTCATACCGCAATGGATGCAATGTTAAAAAAAGACCTGAAAGCCCATCCCGACGCTATGATATGCCTTTGCCGCACACAATCCGACGGCAAGATCCGCCGCGGTCTTATCGGTGCCGTGGATCTTGAGCAATACGACTATAACAAAGGGGCGACCTCTCTCATCCGTGCTACCGAAGGAACTGTGCTCGAGCGCATCCCGCCCCGTGTTGCCGTTCGACGCGGCGCGGCTTTGGAATCGCCTCATGTGATGCTCCTGATCGACGATCCCAAAAAGACCGTGATCGAACCGACCGTTACCAATTGCGAAACGCGTGAACCGATCTATGACTTTGATCTGATGCTGGGTGGCGGGCATGTGTGCGGATATGCTGTGCCTGCAAATGAACAAGAAGCGATCCGACATGCCTTGAGCGAGCTGATCACGCCCGACGCGATGCAAGCTCGCTATGGGAGCGCAGATCTCGCCCCCCTGCTCTTTGCCGTGGGAGACGGAAACCACTCGCTTGCCACCGCAAAGGCATCCTATGAAGAGATCAAAGCGCAGATCGGTGAAGAAGCGGCAAAAGAACACCCTGCCCGCTTTGCTTTATGTGAAATCGTCAATCTGCACGATGACGCTCTGCAATTTGAGCCGATCTACCGCGTGGTGTTTGGCGCGGATGTTCCCGCTCTTCTCTCGGAGCTGAAAGGCTATCTCGGCGCACGCAACGGAAGTGCCCCCGCGCAACGCATAACGGTTGTGACAAGCGACGGGGACGAAGTGCTGACGGTTCCGCGTCCCGAAGCGCAGCTGGCGGTTGGCACGCTGCAAGCCTTTCTGTCCGACTATGCGGCACGTCATCCCGAAGTGACTGTAGACTATATACACGGCGTTGATTCGCTCCGCGCGCTGGCATCGAAAGAAAACGCGGTTGGTTTTTTGTTTGACGGCATGCGCAAAGATGAGCTGTTCCGAACAGTCATTTTTGACGGCGCGCTCCCCCGCAAGACCTTTTCGATGGGTCACGCTCCCGACAAGCGCTACTATCTGGAGTGCAGAAAGATAAAATAATAAACTTTGTTAATAAAATGTAAAAAACCGATTTTTTCATTGATTTTTTATTTACTTTTTTCAGAGAAAATGTTATAATAAATTGAATATTCTATGAAAAGGAGATTTCAAAAAATGGATTGGAATCAAATTATGGACACCGTTCTTGCCTGGGCGATGGACTTTGGCAAGAAGCTTCTCATCTCCATCATCGTTCTCATTGTCGGAAGACTCATTATCAAATGGGTTGCAAAGCTCTTGACCAAGAGCAAATTTGCCGAAAAGAATGACAAAACCGTTACCACCGTGCTGTCTCACTTTGTTACCGCTGCACTGTATGTACTGCTTGTTGTCATCATCATCGGCATCCTCGGCATTCCCACCGCATCTGTTATTACCGTGATCGCCTCCGCCGGCGTTGCCATCGGTCTTGCTCTCCAGGGCGCGCTGAGCAACATTGCGGGCGGCATCATGATCCTTGTTCTCCGCCCCTTCCGTGTTGGCGACTTTGTTGAGCTCGCCGGAAAATCCGGTACGGTAACCGATGTTGGAATTTTCTACACCACTCTTACCACTCCCGATAACAAAGTGATCACCATTCCCAACGGAACCGTTATGAGCTCTGAGATCGTCAACTACTCTGTCAAAGATACCCGCCGTGTGGATCTTGTTTTCAACGTTGCATACGGCACCGATGTTGACAAGGTGAGAAGCATTCTGCTTGAAGAAGCCGGAAAGCACTCGCTGACCCTTGACGATCCCGCGCCCTTTGCTCGCCTTACCAAGCAGAGCGAAAGCTCCCTTGACTTTACCCTGCGCGTATGGGTAAACGCCGGCGACTACTGGACGGTTAACTTTGACCTGCTCGAAACCATCAACAACCGCTTCGAAAAAGAAGGTATCGAAATTCCCTTCAATCAGCTCGACGTACACGTCATCAACCAGAAATAATTTCAAAACATTGACAGGGGATCAAAAGTCCCCTGTTTTTT
>JAFTXB010000062.1 GCA_017461825.1 Clostridia bacterium | reverse complement strand
TGATTACGACCGTGTTTGGAACTACATAGAGCTGAATCCAATGTATTGGAAAAAAGATTGCTTTTATATTGAATAGCAAGCGCAGTCGAGCGCATAAATAAAAAACCCCGAAAACCCTTTTTGTAAAAGTTTTTTCGGGGGTGCAGGGGGTGCTTTTTTACAAAAAAGCACCCCCTGCAAAACTATATTACTTTTGCACCTTTTTCAATTTCCAGATGCGTTGAGCGTACTCTTCGATCGAGCGGTCGGCGGCGAAGTGGCCTGCTGCCGCGATGTTATAGAGCGACATTTGGTTCCAACGGGTCTTATTCTGGTAAGCCTCGATCATCGCCTCATGGGTGGAGCGATAGGACTCAAAGTCAGCCATGCACATATAGGGGTCTGCCACGCCGTGGCCGCTGAGCAGGTATGCCGCAATGTCGGCGAACGATTCACCCGCAAAGCCGACGGTAAGGGCGTTTACGATGCGCGCCAGCTTTTCGTTGGACGCGTAGTAATTTGCCGCGCGGTAGCCCGAAAGCCACAGCTGCTCGACCTCGGATGCGGTGAGACCGAAGATGAACATATTCTCCTTGCCGGTTGCTTCCTGCATCTCAACGTTGGCACCGTCGAGCGTACCGATGGTAAGCGCACCGTTGATCATCAGCTTCATGCAGCCCGTGCCGCTTGCCTCCTTGCCCGCCAGCGAGATCTGTTCGCTGATCTCGGCGGAAGGAACCAGTGCCTCTGCCATGCTGACGCTGTAGTTCTCAAGGAATACAACGCTCAGCTTTTCGCGGATGACGGGATCCTTTTCGATCTCCTTGCCCAGCATGCAAAGCAGCTTGATGATGCGCTTTGCCATGTCGTAGCCGGGAGCAGCCTTTGCGCCGAACAGGAAGGTCTGGGGCTGGATGTCAAGGTTGGGATTCTCCTTGAGATCGAGATACAGACCGATGATGTTCATGGCGTTGAGCAGCAGACGCTTGTACTCGTGCAGGCGCTTGATCTGTACGTCAAACACCGAGTGGGTGTCGATCTTTTTGCCGGTCTTTTGATAGAGCAGGTTTGCAAATTTGATCTTGTTGTCGTGCTTGATGGCTCTTACACGGTCAAGAACTGCCTTATCGTTTGCAAATTTTGCGAATTCGGACAGTTTTTCGGGATCGTGACGGTAGTCGGTACCGATGCACTCGTCGATCAGACCTGCAAGCTTGGGGTTGGAATAACACAGCCAGCGGCGGTGCGCAACGCCGTTTGTGACGTTGTCAAAGCGCTCGGGGTACATACGGTAGAAATCCTTGAAGGTGGAATCCTTAAGGATGCTCGAGTGAAGTTTGGACACGCCGTTGATCGAATGAGAGCCGATGACGGAAAGGTTTGCCATGCGCACCTGACCGTAACCGATGATGCTCATTTTGGAAATTCTGCCCCAGTTGCCGGGGAACGCCTCCCATGCCTCGCGGCAGAAGCGCTCGTTGATCTCCTTGACGATGGTGTAAATGCGCGGGAGCTTTAAGCGGAACAGATCCTCGTTCCAGGTTTCAAGCGCCTCGGGCATAACGGTGTGGTTGGTGTACGAAACGGTGCGCGTAACGATGCTCCACGCCTGATCCCAAGTAAAGAAATATTCGTCGATGAGAATACGCATCAGCTCGGGAATACACAGCGCGGGGTGGGTGTCGTTGATGTGGATCGCTACCTTGTCGGGCAGGTTTTCCAGCGTCCCGTAAACAGCCATGTGGTCGCGGATGATGCTTTGCACCGAAGCTGAAACCAAGAAATACTGCTGGGTGAGACGAAGCAGCTTACCCTCGGTGTGGTTGTCGGAGGGATAGAGCACCTTGGAAATGATCTCCGCGTTGGTGCTTTCCTCCAAAGCGCGGGTATACTGACCCTGCGTAAAGAGCCCCATGTTGAAGTTTTGAATGTCGCGCGCCTTCCAAAGACGAAGCTGGCTGACCGCCTTGCTGTCGGCACCCGAGATCATCATGTCGTAAGGAACTGCCTCGATCTCCTCGGCATCCTCGTACAAAATCTCACAGTGTCCGTCCTTCCAGTTCTCCTTAATTCTGCCGCCAAAGCGAACCTTATAGATGCGGTCGGTTCTCGGAACCAGCCATACCTCGCCGCCGGGGAGCCATACGTCGGGAAGCTCGATCTGCATGCCGTCCACGATCATCTGCTTGAACAGTCCGTATTCGTAGCAGATCGAAAAGCCGGTTGCGGGATAATCGAGTGAGGAAAGAGAGTCCATAAAGCATGCGGCAAGTCTGCCGAGACCGCCGTTGCCAAGCCCTGCGTCGGGCTCGCACTCGTAAAGATCCTCCAGATCAAAGCCGAGCTGTCCCAGTGCCTTTTCATACGCCTCGGCAAGGCCTAAATTGTGCAGGTTGGTCTTGAGCGAGCGCCCAAGCAGAAATTCCATGCACATGTAGTACACGCGCTTGGCACCTGCGCGGTTGACCTGCTTTTTGTATGCCGAACGCTTGTCGCTCAGCTTGTTGCGGACGGTGATTGCCGCCGCCTTGTATATCTGCTCACGCGACGCCTCGGCTGCCGTGCATCCAAAGTGCCGCTGTAATACACCCTCGATCTCTTCCTTGACTTGGGTGCTGTTTATTTTTTGATTCATTGGTTGATACCTCCGTGGGTTTGTTTGCTTGTAACTTTTTCGTGGGGGAAGGACCTTTTTATAAAAGGTCCTTCCCCCACACCCCCATCCCCAAAACTTTTTACAAAAAAGATTGGTGGGGATTTTTTTGTGGGTGTGGTTGCCGTTTGTATCGGCGTTTTTTAGAGTTGCTTTATTTAAAAGATTATACTGTAAATAATCACTTCGATGGTCATTCTGAGCGAACGAAGTGAGTCGAAGTTTTGCGTAGGCGAGAAGCCGCAAAGCGGC
>JAFTXB010000061.1 GCA_017461825.1 Clostridia bacterium | reverse complement strand
CTGTTACGGTCTTCCAATCGACATCGGTTTGTCCGCAGCAATACATGAGCAGCTTTTGCAGGATCAATTCATAGGTAAAGGAATAGGGGTTTTGTGTTTCACCGCGGACAAAACTTGCAAAATCCTGCATCATGGTGTCGTAACGGCATGCTCCGTCGAAGGGGGGAAGCTCGATCTCTTCGCCGCGGCGGTCAGCGTAGGTGGCGGATTTTTCGAGAGGAATGAAATATGCGTGTGTGGGAGCCTCAAGCGGTTCGATCTCATATGTACCTTTGGTTCCGCAGACGATGAGTTGACGTCTGCCGTATCCGTTGACCTCGGCGGAGGTGGCTTCAACTGTGGAAACACCGTTGGGATATTCAAACAGTGCCAATCCAAAGTCGGGCGACTTTACCCCCTCGGTCATGGTGGATTTGATAAACGGGTGGATCTTTTCGGGAAGTCCCTGTAGCCTGAGTACAAAATCGATCATGTGACAGCCAAGAAAATACTGAATTCCGCCTTGGAAATTGTTGAGCCAATCACGTTTTTTGGGATCGTGACGGGTGTTCATGATTGCGGTGACCTGATAAATATCACCCAGTTCACCGCGTTTGATGCGTTCGAGACAGTCGAGAAAGGCGGCGTTGTAACGGTACATATATGCCATTTGTACGGTGAGCGCATTTTTCTTGGCGGTACGAAGCAGCTTTTCGAGGTCACGGGGGTCGGTTCCCGCCGGTTTGTCGATGTGCATATGTACACCATGCTCTGCCCAAAACTGTGCCTCATGGACGAGCTCGTGCTCAAATCCCTCGACAAGGACTGCCTCTACACCGCGCGCAAGCAGCGTTTCGCGGTCACAGAAGGGAAGTCCCGCATAGGGAGGGGTGTTTTTAATTTCTTCCTCGCGCTCGTGGCTTTCTGCTACGATGCCGACGATCTCAAACAGCTCGGGGAATTTTTTGACACACAGCAGTTTGCCCGTGCTGTGGTCGTGCAGGGTTCCGACATGTCCGAGTTTGATAGGTCTCATTTTGACAATCTCCTTTACTCTGATACTTTTCGGCGTTGCCTTAATGATGCCGATGCGCTTTTGCATCGGTTTCCGGTTTTAACCATTATAGTATATTTATTTTAAAAAAGCAATAGGATATCCTGCCTTATGGGAAAACTATTCTGCTGAATTTTTTTGCGGTGAGTATTATGCAGAGCGGGCATCTTTTTATTTAAATTATATTATAAATATGGTTGACAAATTGTACCGGCTGTGTTATAATGAATATTAACAAAAAAACAACACCTCTCCAAATGCAAATGAATGCGGCAGGAGAGATTGAAAAAAGAGAGGTTGCAGATATGTTTGGAAAAAAGAACCGTACCATTGAACCCGCTAAGGTGAATGAAAATGTTTTGATCCAACTCAGCGCTCCCGTTGCAGTTACCAAAAAAACCAAAATTACCGTGCCCTCGCACTACCGTGCAATTGCTTACATTGACCAAAAGCCGCTGTTTCGTATCGATCCCTGTGTGGATAAGGAGTTTGTGAAAACATACGGCAAGGAGTATGTTGGGAAGAGCCTTTCGGTTGCGTTTATCATGGTGCACAGCTTTGCACAGTCGCAATGGGGATTTGGGAATATTCCCGTTAACAACGCGCGGCTGAAGGAAGCGTACCGCATTGGTGCAAACGGCAAGTTTAGCATTGAGGTGGTCGACTATGCAAAGGCGATCCACGCATTTCCCAATCACTCGCAGATCACCATTGATCAGATCCGCGAAAAAGCCATCTCTACGCTGAAAACGGTTGGTACTCCGATCATGAGCGACTATTTCTCCAACACGACAACGTCGGTATTTGAAATGAACTCGCTGATCTCGGATTTCCGTGAGAAATTTGTTGAGGCTCTCGCCTCTGAAAAGCTGTTTATCAACATGGGTGTTAAAGTTGATACCTTGACGGTTGACAGCTTCCATGTGAACGAAGAAGATCTGGAAATGATCAGAAGCCATATTAACGGATGAGGTGAAGGATATGTTTAAAAAGAAATATGTGCCGTCGATCAAGGCGAACAATCAGCTCCGCGACAAGGTGGTAAACGAGGTAAAAGCATTTGTTTACCGTTTGGAGCATGGAAAATATGAGTCGGGTGCCGATCAGGAAGTGATCAACCGCGTGATCGAGGATCTGAAAAATGACATTGACACGCTTGGAAACACGGTTGGTACGGGTGAGGAAAATCTGGAAGCGCTGTCGGAAAGTATTCTGTCGCTTCTCAAGGATTTGAAAAAAAGCTCCGAGCAGGATATGGTGCACCGTATTCAGGAGGTTGCCGACGATCTTGATTTCAATGTCAATCTCTGGAAGGATGTGCTGGACGGCAGCACCGTAATGCCCACCGAGGAGGAGACGAAGGCGGCAAAGCTTTCCTATACGCGCCGCAAGCTCAACGCGCGCCTCTCTGAGCTCTCCGAAATCCGCGAAAGCTTTACATCCAACGCGCGCCGTATTGAAAAGGAGATTACCGGCTTTGAGAAGGATCTTGCCGAAATGGATGCCGCGATTTTGAACGAGGACAATGAGCGCAAGATCAACGAACTGTATAAGAAGATCTCTGCCGCAAAGTCCAAGGTCGATTCTCTCGCGGTTCGCAAATCCAACTACAGCACCTGCTTTAACTTGTTGGATATGATCTACGTCAATGCCGCTGAGATCGTGCAGGCGAGCGATCTTGCAGGCGAGGAGATCGGCAAGGCAAAGGCATTGCTCAATATGGGCAAGCTGAAAAAGGTGATGTCCGAGCCCGATAAGGCAATGGTCGTGCTCAAGAGAATGAAGAAGGACATCGACGAGATCTACGAAAAGACCCGCCTGATGGATGAGAAGATCGCCGAGATCACCACTGAGAGCACTGTGGTGGGCGGTGACGCAATGGCTTACAAAGAAGAGCTGATGCGCAAAAAGCGCGAAAAGGAGATGCATGAAAGCAACGAGAGAGAGCTTGACGCGATGACTCCTGCTACCGCATCCAATACAAATAAAAACACCGAGGAGAATTACTGAAATGGCTTTGTTTAAGACGAAAGAAGAAAAGGCGATCATGCAACAGATGGAGCGCGAAGAGCAGCTTGAGGTATTTAACACACAGCTTCGTTCACTCAAAGCAAAGCGTGAGGAGTATGCGACCATTGCCGCAGAGGCGGAAATGAACAACGATATGGCAACCTATGATGTTGCCTGCAACGCACTCATCGAGCTCAATGAGGTGATCTCGGGGCTGGTTCAGACCAAGGCAAACTTTGACATCATTAATGTTTCCAATTCGATTACCACGAGTATGAACGCTGCTATGAATGCGCTGGAGGGTATGGCGGGCAACAAGGCGAATCTGCCCGACATCCGTAAGATCCAAAAGGCAAACGCAAAGGTTGCGAAATATATGCGCAACGTCAAGATATCCAACAAGGCAATGAGCTCGGCTTTGCGTTCCTCTAACCCTGCCAACAAGGCAAGAAGTGCCGCTGAGGTCGATGCGGTCCGTCCGATGATCGATGCCGCGCGCGCACGTATGACTGCAACACCTCTGCCGAACGTCAATCTTGGCGATCTAGATATCGGTGCCGAGATCGATGCCGAAAAGAACAAGCTGAGCTGATAGCGGCAAGGTAGGGCGTTATGGTCAACAATGCACCGAAGGTTCAAGCCTTCAACAGCTACTATGCACAGGCAAAATCGCTGTATGCGGCGGGGGATCTCTCGGCGGCGCGTGAGCTGTTTTTAAAAGCGGCATCGCTTGCGAATGAGATATCGGTTACATCCTCTGCCTATGACGTAAGGATGGAATACCACAAGCTGGCGGTTAAGCTTTTGGACTTTGCAAGGACGAAATGTGTGCGCCATGCAACCCCTGCGGGAGCTGCGCCTGCAAAAAAGAATACGGAAGACGGTGAAGTGAAGAGCTTTACCGCCGAAAAGGGCGGCAAGACCATTACCTTTGCCGACGTTGCGGGACTTCAGGACGTCAAGGATCAGGTCATTTTCCACGTGCTGGAGCCGATGAAAAACCCCGAGCTTGCAAAGGCATATGGGATCAACCCCGGCGGAAAGCTGCTTCTCTATGGCCCTCCCGGCACGGGTAAGACGTTTATCGCACGCGCGATCGCGGGTGAGGTCGATGCGGCGTTTTATGCCATCAACTGTCAGGACTTGATCTCCAAATACATGGGTGACAGCTCCAAGCAGCTTGATAAGCTGTTTGACGAGGCTCAGCAAAACGAACGCGCGATCATCTTTTTTGACGAGTTTGACTCGGTTGCCAGCAAGAGAGGCGACGGAACGGGCGGCGTGGATGCCGAAATGGCGCGCTTTGTTGCGACCTTTCTGACCAAGGTTGACGGTTTTAAGAAATCGGAGACCTGCAAGATGCTGCTTTTGATCGCGGCAACCAACCGCCCGTGGGCGCTTGATTCGGCAATGCTGCGCGGCGGACGCTTTGATACGCAGATCTACATCGGTGTGCCCGACCAAAAGGCGCGCGAGTTTATGGTGAACAAAGCCATGAAGGATCTGCCGCTGGATCCCGATGTCAGGCTTTCCGATATTGCAAGACGGCTGGAGGGCTTTGGCGGCGGTGACATTGTGGCGGCTTGCGACAAGATCCGTCTCGAGGCGTACAAAAAGTCGGTTCGTCTCGGCAAGAAGCAGAACATCACCAAAGCCGATTGCGATCTGATCCTCTCGGGTCTGCGCAACAACACGGGCGCCGACGAGATCGCCAAGTTTGAGGCGTACCGACAGGGACTTGACGTGACTTAAGGTATTAAAAAAGCATACTATCGGAGTAAACATGACAAACCAGAGCATTTGTAACATATGCGGGGCAAATTACGTTTATCGCAACGGGCGGTGGATATGCCCCGCGTGTGGTGCCTATAAGGCGGAGGAGCTTTCGAACGAAGAAGTGACTTTGCTGTACCATGCCGCGCAAAAGCTGCGACTTGCCGATTTTGGCGAGGCGGAGCTGGCATATGACGATATTGTGCAGAAGTATCCGCAGAATGCCGAGGGCTACTGGGGACGCTTGCTGGCACGGTACGGAATCAAATACGAAGAGGATTTTGACGGCAAAAAGATCCCGACCTGCTATGCCACCACGATTGAAAGCGTGATGGGCGACCGCGACTATCAGCGCGCGCTGGAGCTTGCCGAGCCCGATATGCAGGTCTACTATGCACGTCAAGCAAATTATATTGAGCGGGTGCGCAAGGAATGGGTGGAAAAAGCCAGCCGTGAGGCGCCCTACGATGTTTTTATCTGTTACAAGGACAGCGATCTTGCAAACGGGATCGACCGTACGCAGGACAGTATTGCGGCGCAGGAGCTTTATATCCACCTGATGGAGCAGGGTTACCGTGTGTTCTTCTCGCGTGAGTCCTTGCGTGACAAGGTGGGCGAAAAATACGAGCCGTATATATTTAACGCGCTTTCCACCGCGAAAGTGATGCTGGTTTACGGAACCAATTCGGACTATATCACCTCCACGTGGCTCAAAAACGAGTGGACGCGGTATGAAAAGCGGATCCGCGCGGGGGAGAAACAGGAAGGCTCGCTTGTCACGATTTGCGACGGCTTTTCGCCAAACGAGCTGCCGCATATCCTTGCGACAGCACAATGCTTTGACGCGACCAAGCGAAGCTTTTACGGCGATCTTGACAAGTACGTCAAAAAGTACGTGCACGGGGAGGAGAACCCGACCGCAACAGCAACGACTGCGCAGGTGCTTTCGGGTATGCCTGATCAGGAAAAGCTGGACAAATTGATGCAACTGCTCGACAAAGAGGAATCCAAAAAGAAACGGAAAGCGGCAGTTACAAAGAAGATAGTCATTTTTGCTTCGATTTTTATAACGGTTGCGGTATTGGGGGCACTGTTGTTGATCCCCAACATAAGCAAGCCAACTACCTCTGTTAATGAGGTGCTTCAAACAACATATATTGAGATTGATCCCGAATTACATCCGGATAAAAATACAGTTACAGCACAACCCATAGTTCCCGACAAGCCGACAGAGGGGCTTATCTATTCCGAGAATGCAGGTAAAATAACCATTACCGGATATAACGGGGATTCTACCGCGGTATATATTCCCGAAACAATTGACGGTATGCCTGTTAGCAGAATCGAAAACAAAGCCTTTTTCTTCTGTACTGTATTGCAAGCAATTACTCTACCGGAAGGACTGGAGTATATTGGTGATCGAGCTTTTGAGGGGTGCAATGCACTTACTTCTTTGGTGGTTCCAAACAGTGTAAAAAGCATTGGCAGCAGGGCTTTTTACGATTGTAGTGCGTTGCAAACTATTACACTTTCCAATCAAATAACGAGTATCTCATCCGAAACTTTTTCGGGTTGCGCTTCACTTACGTCTTTGACGATTCCAACCGGTGTAATCAGTATTTTTTCTCGCGCGTTTGCCGGGTGTACAAGCATCAGTTCCGTGCGTATTTCGTCCAATGTTTCCATGCTTTTCGATGCGATTTGTGAAGGTTGGACGAGTGAGCAAACGATCTATATCGAAAAGGTAAACGGGGTGTCAACGCGCTCTCGTTTATGGAATCAAAACTGTGGGGCAAAAATCGTTGGAAATCCCGATGTGGTATAATACTTTTTCAATAGCTGTGAAGAATTGATTTTTTATAAAGTACTACAAAACGACAGGAGCTATCATGTCATACGAGAATATTTGTAACATATGTGGCGCGAATTATGAATACGTCAACGGGCGATGGGTGTGTCCCGCCTGCGGCGCTTATAAGGCGGAGGAGCTTTCCAATGAGGAAGTCACTCTGCTCTATAACGCTGCCCAAAAGCTTCGTCTCGCCGATTTTGACGATGCGGAGCAGGCGTATGCCGACATCGTGCAGAAGTATCCCTTTAACCATGAGGGATATTGGGGCCGCTTGCTTTCCAAGTACGGAATCAAGTACGAGGAAGATTTTGACGGCAAGAAGATCCCCACCTGCTATGCCACCACTATTGAGAGCATCTTAGGCGACAGCGACTACAAGCGCGCCACCGAGCTGGCTCCCCCCGACGTGCGGGAATACTATGCCCGTCAGGCGGAGTATATCGAGCGCGTGCGGAAGGAATGGGTCGAAAAGGCAAGCCACGAGGCACCTTATGACGTCTTTATCTGTTACAAGGACAGCGATCTTGCAAACGGCATTGACCGTACGCAGGACAGTATTGCCGCGCAGGAGCTTTATATTCACCTGATGGAGCAGGGCTATCGCGTGTTCTTCTCGCGCGAGTCCTTGCGTGACAAGGTGGGTGAAAAATACGAGCCCTATATTTTCAACGCGCTCTCGACGGCAAAGGTGATGCTTGTCTACGGTACCAACCCCGAGTTTATTACCTCGACCTGGCTGAAAAACGAGTGGACGCGTTATCACAAGCGGATCCTTGCGGGCGACAAGAAGCAGGGCTCTCTTGTGACGATCTGCGACGGCTTTGCACCCAGTGAATTGCCGCGTCTCCTGTCGGCAACGCAGTGCTTTGACGCAACCAAGAGAAGCTTTTACAGTGACTTAGATAAATATGTAAAGAAATATACGAAGGAAGACGAGCCTGCGCCCGTTGTTGTTCCCGCGCCCGAAGGTGAGGCGGCGGGAGATGCAGCGGTTCAAGAGGCTCCTGCTGCAGTTGAGAAAAAGAAACTCAGCCGTGGAAAAAAGACCGCCATTGGTGTTGCCGCCGCAGCTGTGTTGATTGCTGTTTTGATGGTTATTTTTATTCCCATTTTAACGGCAGATCCCGCGCTGGATAACTTTGAGATCCGTGAAGGTGCGGGTGGTATGACCTATATTTCGGGCTATGTCGGAGATGGAAAGAAGGTCGTCATTCCCGAAAAATTCAATGGCGGTACGGTCGTTGGAATCGAAGCGCGCGCCTTTGATAGCATGGACACGCTGACCTCGATCACGATCCCCGACAGTGTGACAAGCATTGGCGCAAACGCGTTTTATGGCTGTACCTCGGTTGATACCATCGTTATTCCGTCCTCGGTTACGAGTATGGGTATGTCTGCTTTTTACGGCTGGACTAACAAGCAGACGGTTATCATTCAGGGTAAGGATACCGCACCGTCCGGGTGGAACGCAAAATGGCTGGAGGGCTGTGACGCAAAGATCGTTTACAGCAAGATAACCGTGGAGTTTGATGCGAACGGCGGAAGAGGCAAGGCAACTAATATTAAATCCGAAATTGACAGCAAGATCACATTGCCCGATGGCAAAGATTTTACCCGTGCGGGATATACCTTTGCCGGATGGACACTTGACGAGAAGGGAACCAAGGCTGATTTTAAAGCCGGTGAAGTATATAATACCGGTAAAGATCAGGGACTGATTTTTTATGCCGTTTGGTCACCGAACAAAAATAAGATCATATTTGATGCAAACGGCGGCAAGGGTTCAATGAACCCCATTGAGGGCTATACGGATTCACGTGTGGAATTGCCGACTGCTACCTTTACACGTGATGGCTACAACTTTATCGGTTGGGCGACCGCCAGCGGTGCGAGCAGCCCGAAATACAGCGCGGGAGCCTACTATACCTTTGGAACGGCTAATAGCACAGTGCTTTATGCCGTTTGGGAAGCAATGCCGAGAAATATCTACCTGTATCCCAACGGCGGTGTGGGTGATGTTCAAACATATTACGATATGTATGTTGGGCACATGCTTTTCTTGGACAAGGGATATTTTACCCGCCAAGGCTATACCTTTGCAGGATATGCGGAATCTCCCGACGGACCTTTGATGTATCCAAAGGGCAGTGATTATACTGTTCCTGACGGTCAGGGAGATATCATGTTGTATGCTTTTTGGGAGCCGCGTAATTATTCCATCCGTTTCCATTCCAATGATGAAAACGGAAAAACAGTTACCGTGCAGGTTGGGTTTGAAACAACGATCGATCTGCCCGATCCCGGTTTTTCTCGTGAAGGCTATAAGCTGATCGGTTGGTCTACTAATAATAAGGTAGAAAACATGACCGTTGAGTATGAGGTGAACGGAAAATATACGCATAAAAATATGGGTACGTTCTCTCTTTATGCCGTTTGGGCACCGATGGAATATAACGTGACATTCCAGGCAAACCATCCGAATGCCGGCGGTGTGATGAATTCCATACAGATCGCACTGGGCAGCGAGGCAAAGCTTCCCGCATGTACCTTTATATACGACGGACATATGCTGGCAGGCTGGGCAACCGCTCCCGACGGTGAGGCGGTATATGATCCCGAGGGCCTCTTCAAAATGACGACCATGGGTGACAAGGTGCTCTATGCCGTTTGGAAAGAGATGGAATATTCCATTCGCTATGAGCTGGGCAACCACGGTGTTAACCATTTTGAGAATCCTGCCGTTTATCGCAAAAGCGACGGAACGGTTACCTTGAAAGCGCCTACGTGTGAGGGCTATGAATTTCTCGGTTGGTTCTCCGATGCCGAAATGAAGGTTGCTTGCGACACCATTGAAAGCGGAAGTACGGGCGAGCGTGTATTCTATGCAAAGTGGCATGCACTGCCCAACACTGTGAATTTTAACGCCAATGGCGGTACGGGCTCTATGAACTCGGTGACTGCCGATACCGATACTGTGATAACCCTTCCGCTTAATACCATGACGCGCGAAGATTGCACGTTTATGGGATGGACCACCGTTTTGGGCGGCACCGAGGTGGAATATGCCGACGGCGCGGAATTTACCATGCAGTCGCACGGCGTGACGCTTTATGCGGTCTGGAAGGCGCAGTCCTATACCATTTCCTATGATTTTGCGGGCGGTGAGCTCCCCGGAGCTGTGACCGAATACAGCCATTTGACCAATTCCTTTACGCTTGGTGTTCCCACGCGCGAGGGCTATGAGTTTGTCGGGTGGAGCGGTACGGGCATTGAGGGGATTCAGCGGACTGTTATGATTCCGACGGGTTCGAAGGGCGAGCGCTCATATACCGCTAACTGGCAGGCAAAAACACATACGATCGTCTTTGAGAGATATGAGACGTATGTTGAGGGTACGATGAATGAGCTTTCCGCTAAAACGGGAGAAACGATCGTACTGACCGCAAATTGCTTTGTCAATCAAGGTTACGTGTTTAAGGGATGGGCAACTGAGCCAAACGGGGCTGTCACTTATACCGATGGGCAGACGATTACGATGGGTCCGGTATCTATGACGCTATATCCCGTTTGGGAATTGAAAACCCCCGGTCTGGTATTCGAAGGGCATTACGTGACAGGCTATACAGGCAGCTCGACAGAGGTTATTGTTCCCACTTATTATCAGGGAATTCGGATCCAATACATCAGAGAGGGTGCATTCCGCGACAAGACGCATATTACGTCGATTTCGTTGCCGAAGTACATCTCTTGGATCGGCGAAAATGCCTTTGCAGGCTGTACGTCACTCTCTAAAATCGATTTTGCGGGACAGGCAAACCGCGTGTCTCTTTCGGCTTTTCTCAATACCGCATATTACAACGATCCTGCAAACCGAGTGAACGGCGTGTTCTACTTTGAAGGTCACCTGATCGCCCCGATCGATTTGACCATCAGCGGCAACTACGTGATTCCCAGCGGGACTAAGGTGATTGCGGCCGAGGCGTTTAAAAACTGTGCGAATCTTGTTACGATCTTTATTCCGAGTAGTGTCAAATATGTGGGTGCCAATGCGTTCCAGAACTGCTCGTCCTTGACGATTCGATATGAGGATGCGGAGATCTCCACGAAGTGGGAATCCTCTTGGAACAGCAGCAACTGCCCCGTGGTTTTTAACTACTACGAGGAATATACCGATACAAACGGTGTTAAATATAATCTCTATCCCGATGGGTCTGCCATTGTAACGGGTTATACCGGAACGACAACCGATCTGACTCTGTCCTTGGATGGCTATACCGTCAAAAAGATTGCAGACGGTGCCTTCCAGAACAACGGTACGCTGACGAAAGTTACGTTTGTCAGCGGGTTGGTGGAGATCGGCGCAAATGCGTTTAGCGGTTGTTACAATCTTGTTGAGATCGTTTTGCCCGAAGGGCTTGAGAAGATCGGCGAAAATGCATTCAATGAGTGTCAGCGTCTGACGACGATTACGGCAACGGGTGAGGCATCGCAGATTTTGAGAGCCTCAACGGTGACACCGATCAAAAATTTCCCAAGCACGTTGAAGCAGATCGGTTTCCGTGCATTCTATGGCTGCAACAGTCTTAAGGTCGTATTCATTCCCTCAACACTTCAAGAGCTCCGTTCCGATGCCTTTTACGGCTATGAAAATTTGATCGTTTATGCGCAACCTACTCAGCAACCGCAAGGTTGGGAGTGGCTGAATGTTACGATCAAATGGGGTGTTGACGGCGTTTATTGCGATGCGCAAGAAGTGGTTTACGCGCTGTATGCCGATAAGACTGCCAAGGTCATGGACTATTTTGGTACGGCGACGACTGTTACCATTGCATTGGACGGTTATACGGTGATCGGAATCGATGAGCGCGCTTTCTATGATTGCGATGCGCTCAAGACGGTTACGTTGCCCTCCACGCTGAAGACACTTGGCGAATATGCTTTTGCCGAATGCCGTGCGCTGGAGCGCATTGAGATCCCCGAGGGAATTACGGAGATCGCCAATTACGCGTTTGGTTGGTGCAATGCCATGACAGAGGCGGTTTTGCCGAGTACTGTCACAAAGATCGGTGAGCACGCATTTGCCTACTGTAATACGTTGAGCAAATTGAATTTGCCTGTTGGTCTTCTTGAAATCGGAGCAAATGCCTTTGCCGGCTGTCATGCTTTGGAAAGCGTTTTCCTGCCTGCATCGATTGAAAAAATGGGCGAGCAAGTGTTTATTGATTGCGGTTCGCTGATGATCTATGCAAGTGTAGCGGCTCAGCCCGGTGCGTGGAATTTGAATTGGAACAAGAAGGGGTGGGATAATTCCTTCCACACCCTCATCTGGAATTACAAGACCCACCTGACGGCTGACAACGGTGTGACCTACATCATTACGAATGACAACAAGGCGTATGTGGTTTCTTATAAGGGAACCGCTACCGAGTTGGATCTGACGTTGGATGGCTACAATGTTGTGGAGATCGAGTCGTATGCATTTGACGGTTGTACGACACTCCAAAAGATCGTTTTGCCCGAGGGGCTTGTTAAGATCGGTGCGTATGCGTTTAACGGTTGTACCGCGCTTGTTGACATCAAGCTGCCGAGTACATTGACGACGATTTGCGACCATG
>JAFTXB010000060.1 GCA_017461825.1 Clostridia bacterium | reverse complement strand
TATTGGAAGAATCATTGCGCTAAAAAAGCCATAGCGGGGTAAACCTGCTACGGCTTTTTCTGATGTAAAAATTTGAGAAATTCGCACCCCTTTTAGTTCGCATCGTGAGCGGTGTTGGAAATGCCGCAGGCTTGAAGCAAAAAGGCGGTGAGATCGTCAAAATTGCCGTGAGGGTATTTGGAAATGTCCTCGTTTGCCTTGTTGATGATGCAATCGGTCAAGAGAAATACCTGCATACCGAGTCGCTCCGCGATCATATCCTCACCCACGTCGTTGCCGACCATAAGGCACTCGGCGGGATCGAGCGAGAGGGCGTTTATAATATCGCGGTAGTAATCGGGATTGGGCTTGCAGTGGCGCGAATTTTCATAGGTGGTGTAGCGCAGAAAATCGGCGGGGGAGAGACCCACCCAGCTCATGCGCTTTTCGGTTGCGATGGCGGGGAAGATGGGATTGGTGGCAAGGACGGTGCCGATGCCGTTTTGATGCAGGAGATCAATGATCTTCCGCGCGTTGGAGGTATATCCGCAGCTTTCGCGGACGGCGTCGAAATTCTCTCTGTAAAAGGCGTCGAAGTGGGGAATGTCATTCCGCGCGCGCGCGCCGAACAACCCCTCAAAGGTGCGCCAAAACGCCTCCTCGTTGGTGGTGGATCCGTCGTTTTTGACCATTGCCTTGGTACCTGCCCAAATGCCCTCAATGAGCTTTTGGGGCTCGTAGCCGTGGGGGGCAAGTTTTTTTGCGATGCCGCCGAAATAAGCCTTGATGAACACGTCCTGATCCATGGGGAGCAGAGTGCCGTCGAGATCGAACAATACGGTTTTGATTTGCATGATACGTACCTGTTTTCTGTGGATTTTGAGATTGGATGATTGATACTATTCTACACTTTTTGAGGGAGGTTGTCAATGGAAAGAGAATAAAAAGCACCGACGAAAAAATCCGTCGGTGCCAAAGGGGATAAAAATATTTTTACCATGGGGTAGGAACACCGTCAACGTAGTGCCAGTAGTTGCCTTCTTCGGTGGGAATGCTTTCGGAGTAGTAGTAAACGGTAGCATTTATGAGCATATCGTTGGTGGGATTGCTACAGATTTCCCCCCATTTACTTGCGGTTCCGCTGTAATAAACGTTTTTCAAACCGCTATAAACGAAAGCCGACGAAGCAATGCTTTTCAAACTGTCTGGAATTGTGATGCTCGTAAGCTCCGTACAACCCAAAAATGCACCCTCTCCAATGCACGTAACGCTATCGGGAACGATAAAGCTTGTAGCCGTTTTTCCGGCCGCATATTGTATCAGCGTTTTTCCGTCCTTGGAATACACATTTCCATCAATTGACATATAATTTGCGTTGTTGCTATCTACCGTAATGCTTGTTAGATTCGCGCACATATAGAACGCACCTACACCAATGTTCGTCACGCTCTTTGGAATTTTGACATTTGTAAGCCCTATGCAGCCTCGGAATGCAAACTCATCAATGTTTGTCACGCTATTGGGAATTGTGATGCTTGTAAGGTTTATGCAGCCGGAGAACGCGTCCTCTTCGATGCTTATAATGCCCTCCGGCAATGTGATATTCGTAAGCGTATTGCAATTAAAGAACGCGCCTAAACGAATAACCGTTACCGAATATCCATCAATTTTAGCGGGTATATAAATCTCGGTATCTGTGCAAGTTCCTATACCTATAATTGCACATGTTTGTCCCTCTTGAGAAATGGCATAAGCAAGTCCAACGGATTCCTTAGATGGAGCACCTTCGCTGGAGCTATCTTCACGGCCGGTGGTTGACTCCTCCGGAGTGGAAGTAGATTCTTCGGTGTCAGTCGGTGGCTCTTCCGGATCTATTTTTTGCTCACTACATTCCGTCGTCTGTTCTGATGTATCCAATGAGTTCTTGTCTTCTTCATCGCATGAAGCAAAAAGCACTGAGCAACAAAGAAGCAGGGCAAATATCAGAGTGAGCAGTTTTTTCATGTCTTTTTCCTCCAAAATAAAAAAGTGCGCAGCCGAAGCCACGCACGAAAAATGTGTAGCTCCATTTGCTGCGACACAATTGTTTTCATTGCCTCAAAGCATAAGCATACGAAAACAGAGCATACATTTTTACCGATTGTAAAAATGTACACTTATCACTTTGAGCTTTATTATTCAATTGTGTCGCAACCCGATTATAGCATAAAAATTGGCGGTTGTCAATGGAAAGACAATAAAAAGCACCGAAAAAGCACCGACGAAAAAATCCGTCGGTGCTAAAGGAGGTCAGTTTAGGCAGTTGCATGCATTAGGTTATCTTCTTGATTTTTTTCATTAGACAGTACGCTATACAGAGACCGGACAAAAGAATCAGTCCCGTGCCGAGTGGTATGGAAGTATTACAACCGGTCGGTTCTTTCTCATAATCCTCGGAAAGAGATTCCTCCGGCTGCACTTTGGAAGTCGATGTTTCAGGGGCTGTTGCTTCGGGGGGGGAGAATTCAGTAGTATCTTTCGCAGTAGTTTCGGCGGTGCCGGAGGACGGTTCCGCTTTCCTCGCGTATCCGCAATCGTTGCAAGACGTGTCCTTTGAATTGTCGTAAATGTGCTTGGTCTGCTGTATATCGCCGCAGGCACAAGTCCTTTTGTGAGCTGTGTCGTTCCATTGCTCCCAGTTTCCGTAGCTGTGACCAATGGTTTCGGTCTTGCTTTCACCGCACACAGTGCAGATATATAGTCGCTTTCCTACGGCGGTTTGGGTATGTGCTTCAGCAATTTGCCCGTCATTCCAATCATGGTAAATGAAATCGGCGCGTTCTGCATACGCTATCCAATAATCACCTTTTTTTATAGTATTCCACTGCTGATTGGTACCGCAGAATACGATTGTTTTCAGCTTCTTACAATTGCTGAACGCACTTTCGCCAATGGAAGTTACACTATTGGGAATAGAGACGGTGATGAGATTTTCGCAATTATAAAAAGCGTTTCTCCCAATGTTGGTGATACCATTGGGGATATGGACGGTTGTCAATCCTTTGCAAAAGGCAAAAGTGTCGTTTTCAATTGCCGTAATTCCTTTCGGAATTTCAATCGTTGTCAACGCAGAACATCCTCTGAACGCCCCCGCGCCGATTGACATTACGCTTTTTGGAATTGTTAAATTGGTCAAATTGAAACAATTGTAAAAAGCGTTGTTGCCAATTGAAGTTAAATGATTTGATAGCTGAACGCTTTTCAGATTTTCACAGTAGAAAAATGCACAATCTCCAATGGAGATGACACTGTCGGGAAGAGTGACAGTGGTGATATCGAAACAGCAAACAAAAGCATAATTTCCAATTGAGGTGACTCCGTCAGGAATATGAAGTTCGGAGAGCCGTGCGCCGTTCCAATAAAGAATTTGGTTATTTGCCGAGGGGAGCGAGTTTTTGCTCTCAATTTGGACATTGCACCACGATGCGATGTCTGGAAAATAGACGCTTTCTATATTACTGCAGAAATTGAACGCGCTATAGCCAATGAACGCAATGCTGCGAGGGAAAGATACTGTTTTCAAAGCATAACAGGAAGAGAATGCTTCTTTCCCGATAGAAACAACGCCCTCCGGCAACAGGACACTTTCCAAGGAAACACAGTTTTCGAATGCATGGTCTCCGATGGAGGCAATACTTGTGGAAAAACGGACATTTTTCAAACTATTGCACGAAATAAATGCGTTATTCCCAATGGATTGAACGCTGTCTGGAAAAACAATCGAGATCAGTTTTAGATAATTTCCAAAAGCCCACGGGTTGATGGTTGTAACTCCATCGGGAATGTTCAAGTCGGTGACAAGTGTACCGTTTAGGTATAATCCGCAGTTGGGAGAAAGCAATCCCATGCCAAAATCAATACCGCACCAAGCTGCCATATCTGTAATATGTACTTCGTTCATATATCCGCTAATTGAAATCGCGTCCTTATTAATCACTTTGAGACTGCTTGGAATATAGAGCTTTTTGACGTTGGTTCCTATAGAACGCTCTGCAATGCCAACTGTTCCATCTCGCAACATTAGTTCGGTGATGTCATTGCTGCATTCAATCATCCAGTTCCCTACGTAGGAAATACCGCTATCTTTTTCAATCAAAGCAGAACAATGAAAAAAAGCTCTATTTCCAACGAAACGCACACTCTCGGGCATCTGCAACTCGGAAAGAGATGTGCACCCGGCAAAAGCACTCTCTCCGATAGAAATCAATCCTTTTGGAAGATTTACTTTGGTGATCATGTTGCAACTGTTAAATGCATATCGGGGAATCTCCGTAACACTATCCGGAATCGTCAGTTCGGTGACAAGGTTTCCATTGAGATACAATGCCTTCGCAAAGGGGAGCGGGTTGTTTCCTGACCCAAAATGAAAGTCGATTTTACACCACGCAGCAACATCGGTAATATGCACGGCGGTTAACGCATCGCAATCACTAAAAACGCTATAAACACCTCCAATGGACGTAATAGATGAGGGAATAAATATTTCGGTCATGGCAGTGTGATACTGAAAGGAATTTTCGCTGATATGCGTGATCCCTTCTTCAATCACTACAGATTTGATCTGATTGCGATAGGGATACCAAGGCATATTATCCCAAGACCAATGCCCCATTTTCCCTTTTCCGGAAATGGTTAACACGCCGCTTTCAGTATCAAATGACCATATTGCATTATCAAATTTTCCTGTGGCATCGTTATAGGTGTCTCCGCAAGCACCTCCAACCGTCTCCGCCGAGATGTTAAAAGATGCAACAACGGTCAATATAACCAATGTGGCTAACACAAATAGAACGTTGAATATTTTTTTCATGTCTTTTTCCTCCAAAATAAAAAAGTGCGCAGCCGAAGCCACGCACGAAAAATGTGTAGCTCCATTTGCTGCGACACAATTGTTTTCATTGCCTCAAAGCATAAGCATACGAAAAGGGAGCATACATTTTTACCGATTGTAAAAATGTACACCTATGGCATAAAGGGCATGTATTCGGTTTATGTCGCACCCTTATTATACCACAAAATATAGCGGTTGTAAATATATAACAAAAAATTTGAATTTTTCTTCTAAAAAAGGAAAAAAGCGAAAGCTATTGATTTTTGATTTGCGCGAAAAAACTTGACAAATGGGGCTTGATATGGTAGAATGATTGCAGAAGATACGGTATTATGTGATGATTTTGAAAGGATGGGTAGCGTGCGGTTGCGTTTCTCGGCGCTTTGGCGCAGGTATCGGACATCGATATCGGCGTTTTTGGC
>JAFTXB010000059.1 GCA_017461825.1 Clostridia bacterium | reverse complement strand
GTTTCGGGCAATCTGCGTTGCCCCTTCAACGACCTGACCGGTAAGGAGAGGATCAGCATTTCATTGGATTGCAACGGTGAAGAAGAGCCCGTGGTCATCCATGTATCGGAGGAGCATATGAGCTTTGAGATCAAGGGAGCCCCCGACACGGTCGTGACAGTACAGATCAACAGCAATTTTTCTCGTTCGCCGGGGCAGGAGCAAAGAAAATTGTCTTTGGTTCTCGAAGACACGGATGGGAATTGAGCAAGAACTGCGGTTGAACAAGAAAAGGAGGAAATCCTGTGATTGAAAAGAGGAAAGACGATAAAGTGGTATATTCTGACGGCATCGAAATCGAAGAAGAGATACAGAATATTGCCAAGACTTATACCGAAGAAGAGATTCCTGCGGTCATTTCGGATGATGCCCGTTATTTAATCAATAACACCTTTTCTCCCGTTCGGAGAAATTTGTTGGATTGGTATCCTTTTAAAGAAGATTGTGAAATATTGGAAGTCGGTGCAGGCATGGGCTCTTTGACCGGTTTGTTGTGCGAAAAGGCGCGGCGCGTTACATCGGTGGAAATGAGTGATGCCAGAGCTCAGGTGATTCGGGAGCGCAACAAAAACAGGAACAATCTAACCATTTGCTGTAGCGATATTCTTTCTTTTGATTCGGGAATTCAGTATGATTATGTGGTCATGGTCGGTGTTTTGGAATATGCTGCCATTTTCAGCAATTCGGAAACACCGTTTACGGATTTTCTTGCAAAATTGAAATCCTTGCTGAAACCCGACGGCGTTCTGCTTTTTGCTATCGAGAATCAATTCGGATTAAAATATTGGTTGGGTGCATCCGAGGAACATCTTCAAAAGCCTTTTGTAGGTATTCAGGGTTATCCGGAACCTAAAACAGCGAAAACCTTTTCCAAAGCCGCTTTGGAGCAGATGTGCCGACAGATCGGTTGGGAGACGAGGTTTTACTATTTGGCGCCGGACTATAAGTTCCCGACTGCCATTTTTACCGATGAGAGTTTGCCCACATACCATGATTTAAGAAACCCTAAATATGCTTATTCGATCAATTCTTGCCTGACAGCCAACGAAAGGGAACTCTATCGCGATATCGTACAGAATGGCGTATTTCCGTTTTTTGCAAATGCCTATTTAATCGAGGCGGCTGTCGTGTTGCCCGAGCGCCATTTTGTCCGTATCCATGCAAGGAGCGAAGTGTTGCCTGCCCATCGGATCATGACCGCTATCGATAACAGGGGAGAGGTGTTTAAAATTCCCCAAACCAAAGAGGCAAAGCAGCATATCGCTCAAACATTCCGCAACGAGCAGATCCTGATCGGTCGCGGTGTTCGCTGTATTCCCAGTGAATATGATGGCAATCGGTTGAAGTCGGCCTTTTGCCATGCTCCCGCAGCGAACGAAGTATATTGTCGTGCGCTGGAGCAAGGTGATTTTGAAACGGTGCGAACAATGATCGATGCCATGGAAAAAGCCTTGCGTGCCAGCAGTGAATTGTGTGATGGTGGCGATTGCCACGAGGCGTGCAAAGCACTGGGTAGTTTGCAAAACGAAGCGGTTCTTGCGCATGGCTACATGGATATGACCTTCTATAATGCTTTTTGGGTAGACGGCGAATTGGTGTTTTTTGACCAAGAATGGGATTTTCACGGTTTGCCATTACGCTTCATTCTGTACTATGGCTTGAAGATCGGCTACGAACAAACATTATCCCGACCGCAGATCCCGTTTTCAAAAATTTGCGATCATATCGGCGTATCGGCTGATCTTGCCAAGAAATATGACGAATTGGAAAATATGCTTTGGAGCAATAATTTTGTGCGCCAGGGGGATATTTACGGCGCGGACGGTTATTATAATCAGTTCAATGTAAAGACGTTTGAGCAATTGATGGATGATTATCACGACTTGGTCCATGCACGAAGCGAGTATGAGCAGTTGCGAGAAGGAGGTGCTCGGATAAGAGGCGAATTGATTTGCGCAGAAGGCGAATGTCAACAGCTTCGTGACAAGGAGAATCAACTGAAAAATGAAGTGAACGCCTTGCTAAACAGCCGCAGTTATCGTTTTGGTCATTTCTTTGCACGAATCGTACGCTTTTTCATACCCAGAGGGAGCAGAAGGGCACTGTGCTGTCGTTTACTCTACACCATGGTGCGCCACCCCATCACCTTTATGCGCAAGCTTTCCGTGCGTCGGGTAAAAAAGTTTTTCCGCCTGCTCAAGAGCGGAGAATCCGAGTATGCGGGCAGAATGATGCAAAATGTGATCGGCGACGGAGCCGCATCGCTTTTACCGATCGTCAAGCCCGATATCATTCCCGTGGATACCAAGGAGAAATTCTTCGAGGATTATCCCGTTTTGCATATTCCGCAGTGGGAGGAACCGCAGGTCTCCATCATTATCCCCGTATACAACCAATTTGAATTCACCTACCGTTGTGTGGAATCGATCCTGCGTAACACGGACAACGTGACCTACGAGATCTTAATCGCCAACGATTGCTCCACCGACCTGACCACAAGGATCGAAGAAATCCTGCCCGGTGTGCGGTGCATGACCAACCCCGAAAATTTACGGTTCTTGCGCAACTGCAATAACGCCGCCAAGCATGCTGTCGGAAAATATGTGTTGTTTTTGAATAACGACACACAGGTACAGCCCAATTGGCTGGAGCCGCTGATTACGCTCATTGAGAGCGCCGATGACATCGGCATGGTGGGCTCCAAGCTGATCTATCCCGACGGAAAGCTGCAGGAGGCGGGCGGTATTCTGTGGCGTGACGGCTCCGCATGGAATTACGGCAACGGTCAAAATCCCGCCCAGCCCGAATTCAATTATGTCAAGCAGGT
>JAFTXB010000058.1 GCA_017461825.1 Clostridia bacterium | reverse complement strand
CGAGGTATCATCGATAAGAAGATCGCACCCCGCAAGTTCCCCCGCCGCAATGGCAAGATGCTCCCAGTCCTCGGGACCAAGCTCGCCCGTACGAAGCGTGTAGCTGTTGACAAGTGCCTCACTTGACAGCACACGGTTGACAAGCTGCTCGGCAGACATTTCGAGCGAAAAGATACAAACAGCTTTCTTTGTCTGCTTTGCAACATTCGTCGCAATGTTGAGCGCAAACGAAGTCTTACCCATACCGGGGCGCGCGCCCACCAGAACAAGATCGCTCTTTCCCATGCCCGCCAGCACACGGTCGAGTGCCGAAAAGCCGGTTTGTGTGCCTTGTGTTGCCTCTTTATTAGTATTGAGCTCGTGCAGATGACTGTAAACTTCACCCAAAACCTCGCGAATGTGGCGGAAGTTTTTGGTATCACGCCCCTGCGCAATGTTGAAAATGAGATGCTCGGCGTGATCGAGAATGCTCGTTACCGATTCCTGCTCGGAATATGCCGCCTCGGAGATTTCACCGCATGCCGCAATCAACTGACGCAATATGCTTTTCTCTTTGACGATCCTTGCGTAGTCCTTGATGTTGAGCGCATCCGGAACCGCTTCGGTAAGCGTGCGGATATAATCCTCTCCGCCCGATTTATCATAAATTCCCTTTACCACCAGCATGTCGATCAACGTAACAACGTCGATCTCGCTATTGGCAAGGAAAAGCTCGTGCATAGCAAGATAGATCTGTTTGTGCTCGGAGAGATAAAAATCCTCTGAGTTGAGCAGGTCTGCCACTTCGTTTAGTGATGCCGGATCAATGAGCACCGAGCCGAGCAAAGATTGCTCAGCCGGCATCGAAAACGGCAGTTTTCGAATCAATTCGTCCTGCATGGCGGCTTATTTCTCACAAACCAATACGTAGATCTTTCCCGTCACTTCGGTATAGAGCTTGACCTCGACCTCGTATTTACCGTATGCCTTGATAGGATCATTCATCACAAGCTTTCTCTTGTCGATCACGATACCGTGATCCGTCTGTAATTTTTCAACAATGTCTTTAGAGGTGATCGATCCGTACAGCCTTCCGTCACCACCGCCCGATGCAGGAACCTTAACCTGCAAAGTCTTCAGTTTTTCGGCAAGAGCCTCGGCTTCCTTTTTTTCGGTGGCGATACGGTAAAGTCTCGCCTCCTCTTTGACCTTTACATCGTTGAGCGATTGCGCATCAGCGATCTTTGCGAGCTTACGTGGGATCAAAAAGTTTTTGCCGTATCCGTCGGACACCTCAATAACGTCGTTCTTCTTTCCCTGACCCTTTACATCTGCAAGTAAAATAACTTTCATTGTTTTATTATCTCCGTTTTCTTAATTTCTTTTCACGCCTTTTTCTTTTTCATATTCGTTATCCATATATTCGTCAAGCACATCCTTCAACTGCTGGCAAGCTGATTCCAATGTGGTGTGTGTCATTCTCGTTCCTGCCATGTCGTAGTGACCGCCACCGCCAAGCCGTTGCATAATGATCTGCACATTGATCTTATCGTGCGAGCGTGCCGAGATCGTTACGGTGTTGTCAGCGCGAAGCAAAGCAAAGGATGCTTCGATCCCATCGATCGTCATCAGCTTGTCCGCCGCCTTTGCTACTGCAATGTTATCTTCCTCGGTCGCGGCGTGATCAACACTGAGCCACGTCAACGCGATCTTTTCGCGGTAGGTACGTGTACGGCTGTCAATATCACACGCAGTAAAGAGATTTGACATTGACTCGGTAAAGAGCATCCGTACCGCGTTTGCGTGCGCACCTCGGCTATACAGATAATGCACCGCAGAAAAGGTCTGCATCCCTGCCCCCGAGGTAAAGTTTTTGGTGTCCAGCATCAGTCCCGCCAGCATCAGGTTTGCCTCCTCCTTCAGCAATGCATCATGGTGGGGACTGAACTCCAGCATCTCGCTGACCAGCTCACTTGCGGCTGCAACCGCTGGTCGAATATATGTCATCAGCGGCTTGAATTCATAAAGCTGATCCTGCCGCCTGTGGTGATCGATGATCACCACGTTTTTTACACTTTTGAGAAGCTTGGGGCACTCGGTGTTAAACACGTTATTGACATCGCTCATGATCAGAAGCGTATCCGAGCGCACCGCGTCCAGTGCCGTATCACCGCTGATAAACATTGAGCGGTACTCGGGCAAATGTGCCAACATATCGTAGCAGATGCGGAAGTTGACGTGATCACGGTTGACCACCACGCGGATGCGCGACGGATCGCCACCCCGTGCGCAGAGGGCGAGCCGAGCCAATCCCACACAGGAGCCAATCGAGTCATAATCGGGACCTCTGTGCCCCATAATCAAGACATTTCCCGCCTCACTGATCAGTCGGCAAAGATGTGAAGAGTTAACGCGAGAGGTAATGGTGGTCGAGCCGTACATGGTATTGGTGCGGCCGCCATAAGGAGTAACCGATTTTCCGTCATTGACTGCCGCTTGGTCACCTCCCTTTTGCAAAGCAATATCAAGCGCGTCGCTGGCGGCTCTTTCTTTGTCTTCAAAGCTTCCGTCGATGGCTCCCACACCGATTGAGATCGTCACGGGAAAGCTGTTGTCTCCAAGCTGGATCGAGCGGATGGTGTCAAGGATACGGAACTTATTCTTGATGCACTTGTCAAGCGCCTTTCTGGTAAAGACCAAAATATATTTTTCTCTTTCATACTCACGAAGCATCCCGCCAAAACTTGCCGCCCATTCCTTGAGACGGGTTTCGATCTCATTAACCGCGGTACGGTAGCTGACGCGAATGTACTGTGCCAACTCCTGTAAGCTGTCGATGACAATGTATGCCACCACGGGTTCTTCCTCGTATTTTTTTTGTTTGAGGGCTTCCAGCTCTGTCACATCCACAAAGACTACAAAATAATACTCCTTGCCGCGTGAGCGCATCACGTAACATTGCATGCTGTACTGTTTTCCGTCGATCTCGGTTATCATCGGCTTTGTGTTGTCAAGAGGAACACCGTCCTCAGTAACCGTAATATCCCGAACCTGTCCGCCGTTTTGCGCATAGTCAATAATTTCTTTCATCGAAACCGAGCAAAAGCTCGAAAGCGGCAAATTGCAAATAGGTGACTTATACTGCAAAATATCCTGCAAAGCCCCACTAACGATCTTTACCGTCCCTTCCTCGTTGATAATTGCATAAGGAATATCGACAACATAACGAAACATATCGCTGATCTCGGTAGTCATCAGCTCGGCGGCATCGTTTGCGGCTGTAATACGGCGATGACGGATCAGATAAGGCACAAGTATCATACCAACCGATATCACATATAATCCGCACAACACCACACCGTACAACAACAGTTCATCGGTTTCCAAAAACAAAGTCAATGCTGTAAAAAGCACAAGCAGAGCAATGCCTATACACGCGGCAGCGATCAACGGTGGCCGCAAATCAGCTCGAAAAGCCATTCTCTTGTTTTTTTGCATATATCATAACTTCCTTTCAAAAGGATCTTTCAAAGCGGTCGGGGTCTTACTCATGAGGGTCATTGTCGCCGCCGTTATTTTTTATTCGATCAATAAGCATTACCCGAAACAGATCTCCAATGCAGGTGTATGCGCCCCAAAGAGCCAACAGATACAGTCCTGTACCGAGATTGCAAAACAGCAACGCAAAAATACCGATCAACAGCAAAACCCGCATCATACCTTGCAATCGGTACAGCAAAAGCAACAGACGGCGAGCCCCAAACAGCGCAAGCCCCGGCAAAAGGATCAGTGTCAGATTTTGTACAACCGCACTCGCCATAGAGTTGCTTGGCAAAAACAGCATCAAAGTAAAGGAAATAAAGTATATTACAGCGGCAGGAATCCCCACCGAAAAGCAACGTGCTGCCTCGGTGTTAACAGCTTCAAGCCCCGCCGATTTATGTGCCGAAAGCAAGAAGGAGTTTGCCTCGTAGGAAAGTATCATACAAAAAACGACCAAAAGTGATGGCAGGAGATTAAAAAGCTGTGCCACAGTCAGGCGAATCATTTCATCGGTATAAAGAGCCTGAAACTGCTCGGAGAGCATCTCACCCGAAGGCAAGTCTTTCCAAGCCTCAAGGCTTGCATTTCTCGCGGAGAGCAATACCTCGATCAACTGCGCGCGCAAAGTGTCAACATAAGCGATCAGCGCACCGCGTTCAAATGCCACTCCCGCATATCGCAAATGAAAGATCAAAACCACAGCAACGGTTAAGATCAGACCACCTGTCGCAAAGCAGATCACACGGGTACGCCACATAGCCTTCAAAGTCGCATACGCCATCAAAAGCGATGCGGGAAGTACAGCAAAGGTCAAAAGTGAACCGACAAGATCGCGCGTGATCGCAAAGGAAACTCCAAACGCAGCCGCATGACAAAGCAGGGTAAAATAAGGGCGACCTGTCAAGGTCATGAGAAAAGCTCCCGAGGCGATGCTTACAATTACCGCAAGCACCAAAGCGCCCCCCGTAAAGCTAACACCGGAAAATGTAAGAAAGAATGCCGTACAAAGAATCAGCGCAAGAGCCGGAGTTGATCGGGCAACCTTGACAATATAAACACACAAAAGGATCAAAAGCGTGATCCCCAGTATTTCGGATAACTCAGCGGATATCCCGCTCCAAAGACAGATGGGCAATCCCAATGCCGACAAAAAAACGGCAATCGCGGCAAAAATCTTGTGGATCGGAGACACCGAAGGTAATTTCTCCCGCTCGCTCCACGGATTCCGATTGATAGCTTCATTTGAAACACGGTTCATCGTCTATATCTCCGTTCCTTTCTATGGCACATAGCAACCCTATTTTAACATTATAACATACTTTTTCTCTTTTGTAAACACTTCATTATATATTTTACAATTTTTTTACCGTTTTTTTCAAAAAACCTTCACGTAACGCTTTTTAACTGATATGCATATCTTAGTAAGGAACCGAATCTAACGGTACGACACAGGATCTTCCATCCAAAAGGAGGCAACCATATGGATCAAAAAGCCGACTTCCGCCAAAGCCCTGAAAAAGCAGGTCAGGGTTATCT
>JAFTXB010000057.1 GCA_017461825.1 Clostridia bacterium | reverse complement strand
GGAAGTCCATCTCGTATCCCGACTTGGGCTCGTGGCGGTCAACCGTGAAGCTCACACCCGCAGCCTTGAGCAGCTCGACTGCCTTTGCTGCCTGCGCGGGGGTGCGGTATGCGCCGTCCTTACCGATGAACAGCTGAACGTCTGCCTTGGCGGGCAAATCACGGATCGCATTTTTCAGGCAATCGCAGATCTCGGTCTCGCCGTAAATATTGCCGCTGTTCTCGATATTTTCCAGCATCTTTTCGACGTATGCGGGCATATTTCCCTCAAGAGCAGCCGAAAGGCGTGCCTCCTTGGTAAACAGAATGGGATCCCAGCCCGTTGCACAGTCTGCGGTACAGCCGCCGCAGAGCGCACACTCGTAAACGTTATCTACGATGTCTGCCTCCAGCTTTGCGGCATCTCTCATTACCAGAGACAGCGACAGCGCGCGTGCTCTGGACGTATTTCTCTCCTGACCCGTTGCGTTTCCGATGGGGCAGATGTGACGGCACATCCAGCAAAAACGGCACGCGTCGATGGTCTCTTGACATCTCTTTGTAAATTGCATGATTCAGACCTCCTTCTTAAAGTCCCAGCTTGAACGGATTCATGATGCCGTTGGGGTCAAGCTGCTTTTTGATCCCCTCGAATACCTGCATAGCAGGGCCGTATTGCTCCTTCATCAGGCGGCCAAGCTTGATGCCGACACCGTGATGGTCGTTGACAACACCGCCGTTTGCGAGTGCCGTGCGGACACCGCAGCTCCAGATCGCATTGTGCAGGCGGAGTGCCTCGGCGGGATCCTGCGGGACGTCGTCCACGATGAAGCGGTCGTAGATCATGCAGCCCCACTCGTACCAGTGTGAGAAGTGCGCGATGAAGCGCGCCATCGGGAAGTTCGACTCGATTGCCTCCTTCATTGCCCAGTAGATCTTTTCGATCTTGTCGTAGGGTGCGATGGTATCCATCGTACCGAACATCTGGGGCAGATCCATCATGTGTCCGGGATAGAAGAAGGTGATCTTTTCCTTCCACCACTTCTCACCGTACTCGGAGCCGAGGTCCTCGGCATTGTACTTCTTGAAGGTGTCGAGCAGGATCTTCTCCTCAACATCGACGATCTCCTTCACGCCCTCGATGGCGATATTCATGAATGCGCCGGGCTTCTCTACTCCGACGATCTTTTTGATAAGCGACGCGGTCTCGGCGGGGTCATACAGACGCATGACGGACGGCTTGAACTTTTGCAGCAGCTCACGGCTGGCATTGAAGGCATCGGTCATGTTCTGGAACAGGAATCCGCGGAAGCGGCGAGACTCGGGCTGGTCGTAAATGCGCATCTGCGCCTTGGTGATGACACCCAGCGTACCCTCGGAGCCGATGAAGATCTGGTTGAGATCGGGGCCTGCGGCGTGCTTGGGTGCGGGAGAGGTCTCGATGATCTGTCCGTTGGGGAGAACGACCTCCATTTGCAGTGTCATATCGTCGATCTTACCGTACTTGGTGGAAACGACGCCGATGCCACGGTGCGCGAGGAAGCCGCCCACGGTGGAGCAGGTGAGCGAGGAGGGATAGTGCATGGTTGCGTAGCCTCTCTCGTTTGCCGCCCACTCGAGGTGCTTATAAATGGTACCCGCGCCTGCCTCGATGTACATACCCTGCTCGTTGAAATCATGGATCTCATTCATGCGCTTGGTATCAAGCACGATGCCGCCCGCTACGGGAATGGCACCGCCCTGCGTTCCGCCGCCGCCGCCCCAGGTGGTAACGGGGAGCTTATAGTAGTTTGCAATTTGCAGGATCTTGGATACCTCTTCGGCATTCTTGGGGGAAACGACAACGTCTGCCTCGGGCATACGTCTGCCGCGGTCTGCCCACATTCTGGAAAGCCAGAAGTAATCTACGCCGTGCGTGATCTTATCGATCTCGTGCGTCGAGCAATTCTCGCGTCCGATGGCGTCCTCCAATTCGGAGAGCACCATTTGAAACAAAAAGTCTGTCATGATCTGTATATTTCCTTTCTTTGATTAGATACGGTCGTTGGAAAGCATGGGAATGTATTTTGTGAACTCGGCGATCTCCTCGGTGTAGTCGCCCTCAATCTCCACGCAGTGGTGGATGTAGGGTCCGTCGATGAGCTTGTCTTCCCACTTGTCAAGGTCGTCAAACTCTGCCCAGAGATAGGTACCGAAGGTGTAGGGGCCCTCGGTGGTTTTGCAAACGCCGTTGAGGATCGAATAGTTTCCGTTGTCCTGATCGATGCGCGCAACGGTGTATTCGCCGTTCTTGACGCGGAACCACTGGCGCATATTGACGTTCTTTGCTACGCTGTCGGGTGCCTTGAGCGAATATGCGAAGGGTCCGCAGTGCCAGAGCAGCTCGCCGTTTGCGTTTTCGGGATGGCGAACCGTGAATTCCCCGAAGAACGGGATCTTTTTACCTCTGGATGCTGCGGCAAGCAGAACCATGGTCATAGCGCCGTGCATATCGGACTCGCAGGAAATGATGTAGCCCATGTCAGCCAGCACCGAATAAGCGGTGCAAGGCATGGCACCGACCGCCAGCTGCATTGCCGTCCAGCACTCTGCCGAGATTGCCGACACGCCAAGCTCCTCAAAGAGCTCCTGATACAGCAACACAAAGGCGTAGACCTTTTTGAGCAGAGGCGGTGTAAGATCGTCCATCTCATAACGAGACGCCAGCAGTAACGCGCCCTTGGTCAGTTCCTCGTCGCGCTCCGCCAGAATACGGTTGTACTTATCGACGACAACGGCAATGTTGACAGGGATACAGCGCACACCGAATTTCTGCATCAGCTCACCCTCATTGAAGATGACCGAGCAGAAGGGACGGGGACGCAGTCCGACCTGCGCGATTTTGAGGTTGCGGAAATTTTTCACCATGCATACCACCGACGCAAACTTTTCAAAGCCGCGGCGGAAGGTGTCGGAATCGACCTTGCAGGTGTTGATATGAGAAAAGGGAATGTTGTTTCTTTGCAGCAGTCTCGAAACGCCGAAAATACCGCACTGCGAATCGGTGTAACGCATACCGTCGGCATCAAAGCGGTCATCAAGCGGCGCGTAGATACAGACGGGCTTGCCGATCTTGCAGACCTCTGCAATCGCCTCCTCGTTTCCAAAGTTGGCGTTGACCACAAACACTGCATCAACCTTTTCTGCCGTGAAACGCTCGATGATCTTGACAGCATCCGCCTCGTTGATCATCACGTCGACGGGATTAACTCCCTCGATGCCAACAAAAGAAATGCCGTCCCCCTCGAAATGTTCACGGATGTACTTTACGGTGGCGCGTCCGCGCTCCTCTGCGATCTCCCAGTTGAAAATTCCGGGACGCGGAGTAACGTCGCGTCGACAGGATACAATTCCGATCTTGATCGAATAATCCATTTTTTTGCACTCTCCCAGTAAAAAAATTTGACAAGTATATTGTAATTCTTTGCAAGTTGTGATACAATGTACATAATGACTTTGTAGGTTGTACAAATCAACTTTTTTCGGAGGCATCTATGAGATTGATCCCTTTTTTTTCGATTCGGAATGAAAGTATCAACGCCGCCAAAATTGAAGCGGTGGAGCGCGTGTGGAAGGACGGGAACCTCAACACCTATCCTGATGGGCGCGGTGAAAATATTATCTCCTACACGATGGAGGGTAATAAAACGATCTTCGGTGAAGAAGGGCATGCGCTCTGTACTCTTTCGGCCCCCGCCATTGTATTGATCAGTAAAGGAACACCTTACGTTTCACGAACCGATGTACAGGGAGACGGGTTGGGGCATACGATCTGTATTCGCTTTGCGCTTTATGCGGATGACGGTGAGGAAGTGCGGCTCGAGGAATCCTTTCACGTATGGAACGACGATGCCGATCGGCATCTGCTGGAAAAATTCCGCGCTGTACTCAAGGCTTATCTTGCCGCCGACTGCTCTCCCCTGCTTCTCAAGGCACGGCTGTTTGATCTGTTGCACAGCCTATGCGAAAGTAAACCGCAAGAAAGCGAAGACGGAGAATTTCGCGCCATTTTGCCTGCCGTACGGTATATCGAAAAGCATCTTGACGAAACGCTTTCGGTGTCGGCTCTTGCCAACATGTGTTTTCTCAGCGAAAGCTATTTTCGCTCGAAATTCCGTGAATATACAGGAATGTCGCCTACCGAATACCACAAGCAGCTTCGCATTGCCAAAGCGCAGGAGCTTTTGGAATCCTCGCTGTGGACGGTCGATCTTGTAGCCGAAAAGCTCGGTTTTTGCGACACCTCGCATTTCTATAAGGTCTATAAAAAGGTCACCGGGAAAACGCCTCGGGAATTATCGTAAAACCTCTTGCAATTTGAATTTAAAAATGGTATACTATAATAAGGTATACTCTCCGCTGAAAGGAGCGACATAATATGGAACAAGATAAGCAAAAACAAAAAAAGCCGCAAGCCGTAAAGCCGCCCGAAAATTTGATGGACGAATACGGTGTGGGTACCAAAAAGACCTCGCCGCCGAAAACGGAAATCTCTGCCCCCGAGGTCAAACAGAAGGCAGCCTCGGATAAGATCGAGCCACCCACTGAAAAAAAGGCCTCATCCGAACAGGGCGCTCGCAAAAAAGAGGAGACATCAGAGGCAAAAAAGGCAAAAGAATCCTCAAAGGAGGCTCCGAAGGGATCAGCCAAAAAAGCCTCAAAAGAGAAGGAAGAAGTGAAAGCCTCAACCGCTTCCCCGAAAAAAGAAAAAGCAAAAGATTCCGCACCTGCGGTGGATCTGGACAGCACACCGCGTTCTGCAAGACCTGCGCACCGCGCGATTCCTTACATTTTGATGGTGTTTGCCGTTCTCATTGGCGTTTCCCTTTTGTTGAATCTCTTTTGCAATCGCGGAAATATTTTGGAAAACACGCCCCAGTCGCATCTGATGGGGGTAGTGGGCTACCACATTTGCTACGTGCTGTTTGGTGTGTTTGGCCCTGCCGTGTTTGCCCTTCCCATTTTGCTTGTCAATCTCGCCTTTTTCTGGCGTAGGTATATTGACAACAAGCTTGCCATCTCCAAAATTGCCGTTTCGGTTCTCTTTCTCCTGCTTTTGGGTGCTGTGATCCATGTCTTTTGTCTGCTGGCACTCGAACCTGCGCAAAGAGACCTGACAGTATCCGAGCTGATGAAATACGGTGCCCGTATGACGGGAGGCGGTGTCCTTGGCGGTCTGCTTGGTGCCTTCCTTGTCAAATATCTGAATTTTATCGGTGCACTGATCCTTGGTATTTTGTTGATGCTGGTATCGATGTTCTATTTTCTTGGTATGACACCCGAGCATTTGTGGGAACACATCCGCACGCAAAAATCGCTCAAGCGCGAGCGCGCGCTCGGGGTCAGCGAGCGCGATGCTGAAGCCGCGCACAACAAGGCACGTATGGACGAAAAGATCCGCCGTACAACGGCACGGCAAATGACAATTGATGACGAACAGGTGAAAGCGGCACCCGAAGGAGCTGTGGAGATCACCGAAAAGATCCGCCCCAAGAAAAACACCGAGGACAAGCTGGCACCTATGCCTGTGCCGCACCTCAATCCCGGAACCGACAACCGTCTGTTTGTTCCCACCGATGTTAACCGCAAGCTTCGCGAAGCCGATCGCAACCGCGCATCGGTTGCCCGTCCTGCCTCTCCCGCGCAAGCGGCACAGCAACAACCTGCCGCAAAGCCAGCCGCTGCAACTTCGACACCCGCATCGGCTCCCGCGCCGAATCCCGCACAGAACCGTGACGCGGCAGTGGAACCGATCTTTCCCAAGACGACTGATCCCAAGCAAGTGCGGCGGGTACCGAAGGAGGATCGCAATTTTGATCTTGGCAAAGTATTTTTAGATCTGGATGACCATGATAATCCGCCCGCGCGCAATCATGCGCCTGTTCCCCCCGAGGTTCCTATGACGGCGGCACAAAAAGCATCGCGTCCGGCAGGACAGTCGCCTGCAAAGCCCGTGCAGCCTGCCGCAAGACAGACTCCTCCCGCAAGGCCTGCGGTACAGCCAACGCCCGCAACGCCTACGACACGCCCCGCGCCGACAAGCGGACGCGCGCCCTCTCTTGCCGCTGTAAAACCCGCGATGCCGGGAATCAGTCATCCGATCACGCCCGAAAGCAAGGAATTTGGCTTGACCTCGGAAGAATTTGAAAAGCTGGAAGCAGGGCGCGTAGATATACGCAAAGCCCCCGAAAAAGAGGCAACAGCGAAAAAGGCTACCTCTCCTGCAAAGTCCTCGGAAGAAAGCAAAAAGAACAGCGAAACGAAACCCGCCGCAAAAGCAGCCGCTCCCAAAAAGTACGTATTTCCGCCTATCTCCTATCTGCAACCCGGTGTTCCCATGACCGAAGAAAACCGCGCAGAGATCGAAGCCAGCAAAGCAATGCTGCACGACACGCTGGAAAGCTTTCATGTCAGGGTTCAAGGAATCAACTACTCCTGCGGCCCAACAGTCACACGGTATGAAGTGGTGCTTGCCCCCGGTGTGCGCGTGAGAACCGTGACCAACTTGGCGGATGACATTGCACTCTCCCTCCGTTCCTCGGGCGGTGTACGTATTGAAGGCCCCATTCCCGGAACGAACGCGGTGGGTATTGAAGTTCCCAACAAGACACGCAGTACGATCTATCTGCGCGACCTGATCGAATCAAAGGAATTTGCTACCGCAAAGAGCAAGCTCTCGGCTTGTCTCGGTGCCGATATTGCGGGACATCCGATCATCTTTGATATTGCAAGAATGCCCCACCTTTTGGTTGCGGGTACGACCGGTAGCGGTAAGTCGGTTTGTATCAACTGTATCATTATGAGCCTGCTTTACAAGGTTCGCCCCGATGAAGTAAAGCTCGTTTTGATCGACCCGAAAAAGGTGGAATTCAGCATCTATAAAAACATTCCCCATTTGATGGCACCGGTTGTAACGCAACCGAAGGATGCCGCAGGAGCATTGCAAGCCGCTGTTGAAGAAATGGAGCGCCGCTTTGAAATGTTTGAAACGGTTGGTGTGCGTGACCTGAAGGGCTATAACGAAGTGACCAAGGATGACCCCGACATGCCGTTTATTCCTCATATGGTGATCATCATCGATGAGCTTGCCGATTTGATGATGACGGCAAAGAATGAGGTGGAGACCGCCATCTGCCGTATTGCGCAAAAGGCACGTGCGGCAGGTATGCACCTCATCATTGGTACCCAGCGTCCGTCTGCCGACGTTGTTACGGGTCTGATCAAGGCGAATGTGCCTTCCTCGATCGCATTTGCGGTAAAGTCGCAGATTGACTCGCGCGTCATTCTTGACCATGGCGGAGCTGAAGCTCTTACGGGACGCGGAGACATGCTGTTTGTTCCGATCGGCGCAATGCGTGACACACGTATACAAGGCGCTTTTGTGGACGACAAGGAAGTGGAAAAGATTTGTGAATTCATCCGCGTGACCAACGGTACGGCACAGTATGACGAGAAGTTTACAGCCAAATTGAAAGAACTGGCGGCACAGTGCGGCAACAAGGGCAAGGGTGCGGATGACGCTGTCCCGATGGGCGCCGACGGTGAAAAGGGAGACGATCCCAAGTACGCCGATGCTGTGCGCGTGGCAATTGAGGAAAAACGCGTGGCGACCTCTCTGCTCCAAAGAAAGCTGGGGGTTGGTTACTCGCGTGCCGCAAAACTGATCGACCGTATGCAATCCGAGGGAATCGTTTCGGCGCCCGATGGGTCAAAGCCACGTGCGATCCTGATCACACCGGAAGAATATCTGGCTCGCTTTGTGGATAATGGGGATGCAAACGGAGAAAAACAGGAGTGATTTTTTCCTATGAACGAACAAACCGATTTTAAAATTGAAAACGGCTGTTTGAAACGCTATTGCGGCAATGACGCAAACGTTGTGGTGCCTGACGGTGTACACACCATCGAGCGCGAAGCCTTTGAAAACTGCGAAACGCTCGTCAGCACGGTTTTGCCCGAAACGCTGACCGAAATTGGCTTTCACGCCTTTGCTGAGTGCGAAAAACTTGAGCGGATCGATCTGCCCAAAGGACTAAAAAAGATCGATGCCTGTGCCTTTAAGCATTGCTTTTCCCTCAAGCGCGTCGATTTGCCCGATGGACTTGAAACGATTGGCTTCAGCGCCTTTGAGGGGTGCGGCAATTTGGAGGAGATAAGCCTTCCCAACAGTCTTTTCAGCCTTGGCAAATGGGCATTTTTGGGGTGCCATTCGCTCAAATACAACGAGCTTGCGGGGTGCCGCTATCTTGGGAACGAAGCTAACCCTTACCTTGCCTTGGCATCTGTTATCGACCGCGAAGCCGCCTCGGTTGCACTGCACGGGCAAACGCGCTTGATACTGGCAGAAGCGTTTGCAAAAATGCCAACTCTGAAGCAGATCGAGCTGCCAAGCGATGTCGTTTATATCGGTCAAGAAGCCTTTCGCGACTGTACGGCGTTGCAAGCGCTTGATCTGCCCCAATCCGTAAAAATACTGGATGACGCTGCTTTTTTGGGGTGCCGCTCGCTGAAAACAGTGGTCTTTCCAGACAACGACATAAAAATTGAAAGCAGTGTTTTTAGTGCCTGCACCTCGCTTCGCGAAGTGGTTCTTGAAAGCGGCAGCATTGGTGACAATGCCTTTGACGGTTGCTCGAGGCTGCAAAGCATCACGCTCTCCGAGCGTGTATTGCTCTGGGGGGACTATATATTTGCCGATTGCCGATCTCTCAAAACTGCAACGCTCTCCAAAGCTAAGCATATGGGAAGGCTCTCCGACGACACCTTTGAAGGCTGCAAAAAAGTGGATATTCGGTATGTGTAAAATGATTTGAGGCATAAAAGGGGCTGAGTCAAAAGCTTTTTTAGAAAGCAAACGGCTCAGCCCTTTATAATATCGAAGGCGCGTCTCGATAAGGTCGTTATCGGACGCGCCCGTTTTTTTTCAGCGGTTATTCTTCATAACCGTCGTATTTTTTTGTTTCCTCGTTTTCGGCGGGCTGCTCATACTCAGGGCAATCTCCTCTGACGGGTTCTTCCTCGATATAGTCATCGGCAGGCTCTCCCGTGACAGGTTCCTCTTGCGGAATATCCTCGGCAGGCTCTCCTCTGACAGAATCGTCGTAGTATTCGTCGTCAAGCTCAGTATCGTATGCGGGTTCAAACACAAACCCCTCATCGGCCTCAAGTTCATCGGTTGGCGCATCCTCATCGGCAGGCTCCTCGCTCCATTCTTCGGCGGACACCTCGCTGTCGTATTGCCAATCGGTTGCCTCGGGGATAATGGGCTCTGTCTCATCATCAGCGGGGAGCGCATCGCTCATATCCTCGTTGGAGATAGCGTTTTCATCAAAAGCAGGCTCATTTTCATAAGGAACATACTCGTCGTCGGGAAGGGAGTACTTCGGATTTGCCGCCGGCTCAATGAAATCCTCGTAATGATCGGTATCACCAAAGACCTCTCCGGTACGCAGGTCAACATAGACGCTGTCGTCCTCGGGTCCCCCGTTTTCGGAGTCCTCAATATCTTCGGCAGACTGCCCGTCCTCCTCAAAGGTCTTAAACGGATCGTCATCCTCTTCCCCATCCTCATTAATCATAATCGGGAGATAGTCGGCGTCTTCTCCGTTCTCGTCGGTTTCTTCGTCCGCTTCTTCGGGCTCCTCCTCGGGCACTGCCATTGTAGGTGCCGCCTCGGGCTCGCGCTCTTGCTTTTTCTCACGCTTCTCTCGGTGGTGCACCATATCGGTGGAAAGCAGGAGATACATCAGAATAATCTGGAGTACGACCACAAGAGCTCCCAAAACAAGGGCAAGGGTCAAGCCATTTGCAGGCAGGAAACGAATGGTAAGTGCTACCGTGGGAAGCGCAAAGCTTGCGTGATACATGCGGCGCGCGTTTTTGACGCGGCGGGCAAGCATGAGAATGATGGCGATAAGCTGGCAAGCAAGAATCAGTCCCAACGCAATAATGAAGGGAGTGAGATTCATGGTTGGATCTCCGAGGATCGCAAAATCGGAAAGGTGAGTTGCGGTAAACACCAGATAATTGCCGTCACGTGCAGTATCGAGAACCTCGATTCCCGATTTTTCGTTGTAGTAAGCAACCTGCAAACCGCTCACACCCCACAGCTCCTCGGGAAGGAGCACGCGGATCTCGTAGCTGCCGTCATAATTTGTATAAGCGGCATCGTTGCGAGAAAGGCGCAGCGTGTATCCTGCCATGACATCGAGCGAACGGAAGGCTTCAAGTGCCTCTGCAAGTGTCATACTGTCACCTGCAACGGCAAGTCTGCCCGATGTGATAGCCACATCAATGGCATTTGTCAAGGACGTGATATCTTCCATACGCTGTACAAACAGCTTGGTTCCTTGCGGAAGTCCCAGTGAAGAAATCAGCTTTGCGTTTCCAAAGAATAGATACGTAACCTTGACAGCCGTCATATCAGCTACAGCCTTTTGATAGATCGCTTCGACCTCATCTCCGGTTTTTGCGGCTGTGATCGACGAAACGGCGGTAGAACAGATATCGTTGAGCTTATTGTTGCTCTCGCTTGAAAATTCGTCGGTTGCGATCAGACTGTCTCTGAGCGCGCGCAGCTCGGCAATACGGGTATCCTGCTGTCTCGCAAACGGAACAGCGGCAAGTACACGGTTGTAAATGCCTTCCAGATCCTCGTAGAAGGTTGCGGAGGGCTTGGGCAATGCCTTTGCATCCTCGATCGCCTTTGCGACAAGCGTGCGGACGATATCACCGTCGCCGTCCTCGATCAGCTTTTGCAGATCGTCGATCTTTTTGTTGAGATAATCGGTAAAGAAGGTGCTTTGTTGAGACATATTGACAAGTCCGTGCGGATAATTTCCGTCGCTTGCCTTGACACGAACGTAAACGTAGTAAATGGTACCGGGGTTCAGTCCCTCGAGCAGGTAAACATTTTCCTTGGGATTTGCCAGCTCGGAAAAGCTCTTCCATGTAAGACCGGTTCCATCTGCATTGAGTGCAACGGCAAACTCATACTCATAGGTATAAGCGGAGTTGGGGTTGCGTTCAACGGCGATCGAATCGATATCGGAAGGATAGATACTTCCGATATGCTTATTTTGTTCGGGAAGCTCGGGACGAGCCGCAAGCGTAACGGTTGCGGTATCGCTGTCGGCATTGGTCGTTCCGTCTCCGAAGGTCATAAACTCGACCGACTTACCGAAAAAGCTTTCGGGAATAGTGATTGCAGTGACCTTAACATCATTGACATAGATCACACCGCCCGTGACACGGATCTTGAGCGTTTCGGAGCCGCATTTGATCTGATAGTTTCCGTTTGGCAGAGTTTCCGCCGTGGTAAACTGCTCGGCTACGTAATCGACACGGAACGCGGGAGACGCGATCATGGGCAGAACAACGGCATCAAGCTCGACATCAGCAGCTCCCAAAACGAAAGACGCGGTAAAGCTGTGGGTATGCCCGACAGCGTTGCCCTCCCAAGACGTAACCTTGTGGGTGTTGGCGGTTTTGATCAGGACATTGACCGTGGTACCGTATGGGAACTCGATGGGGGTTCCCTGATAGAGAATATCATTGAGGTAGATCTCGGCATTGGTCGCGTTAACCGTAACCTTATAGGAAAGAACTTCCCATTTTGCGTACAGAGTGGTGTTCTCGGGGATATCCCACACCGAAACGAGGCTCTTGCCCGCGGCATCGATGTAAAACACGCCGTCAGCGGTTGCAAACCCGAAGAACTTATGCCCCTCTTTTTCGGGAAGGATCAAGCCTTCCAGTGTCAGGGGACTGTCAAAGGTGACCTTAAAGCTTGCGGTTCCCGGCTTTGTTGCACCTGCTCCGTCGAGCGTAACGGTGTATTCATTGGCTTTCCATTGGGCGGTGAGGGTGATGGCATCTGTGTATTTCTTTGCCGTCAGTGTAGTTTTACCCTCTACCGAAGCAATCGTTTCGGTGGTTTCGCCGCTGGTCAGTGTCCAACCAAGGAAAGTGTAACCGGGGCGAATGGGATCGGTGAGAACAAGATCGGTATCGAACTTGTAGCCTGCGGCGGGAGTGAAGGTGATCTTGCCGGCATCGGCTCCGTTCCAATTGTAGGTAATGTCATAAACATTTGCCTCCCACACGGCCTCAAGGGTGATCTCGTTGGTCTCATTGCCGTCTGCAAGAACAAGCTCACGCGCATACAGCGTCAGGTTTTCGATCTTCGAATAACCCAAGCCTCCAATGGAGGTTGTAATATCGATCTTTTCGTTTCCCTTTTGAATATAGACCTTCCAGCCCACAAAATGATAACCTATGCGGGTGGGCTTGTGATCGACAAACGAAGTATTGGTATTGTAGACATGGGTTGTGGGATAGCCCTCGGTGCTGTCTACATTCTCGTAGATCAGCTTGTAGGAAATAGGCACGTAAAAGCGATATACCTTGTTTGCATCCCAGTCGGTTTTTACCTTTGCAAGTGTGGTATAATACTTACCCTCGGCATCGGCAAGCTCGGCGTACTTTGCAAAATCGTAATATCCTACATATTGCTTGTAGCCGTCCTCATCAAAGGTTGCGCCCGTGCCCGTATCGGCAGCGTTTCCGCCCTTACCGGTGATGTTTTCGGTTCCGTTGAGCTCTGTCCACGACGTGGTGTACGAAACGTTATTGCCGTTATTGACGGGAATGGTGGTATCCCCTGTAGCGTCAAACTCATAGTCGTAACGGGTGACGGTTTGAGGCTTGCCCTCCCAAATGGGCTGGGCGAAAAGCACGTTACCTACCGAGGGAAAACTCGATGTTGGGAATTTTACGACGTCACCTGAAATGGTATTGAGGGTAAAGTTGGTGCTCTCTGCCGAATCAAAAATCCGCCAGCCTATAAAATCGTAACCGTCCAATGTAGGAATCGGTAAAAAGACTTGCTCGTCGGAATCATACTCATAGCTCTTGGTATTGAAAACGAGGTCATGACCTTGACCCGGACCTGCGATTTCCTGAATCGTATAATTCTTTGGCAGCCCTTCGATACAGAAGATCTTGTCCTTGTTAAGCGGAGGTTCATAAATCAAGCCCAACGTATCAGATGCCGCCAATGCGCTTCCCGTTTCCTTATCGACCATGGGCGAGATGCTGTAACCCGGCTTTGGGGTGATCGTAATTTTAAAAGAAGCGTGGTTTTTATCAACCAAATAGGTGTTGGGATCGTCCTCAGATGGAGCGATCACATTTCCGTCAACCTCCAGCTTGACCGTACATTTGCCCGCATCATACTCAAACTTGACGGTATACTTTTCAGTGGTTGCCGCCTGCACCGCGCTGATCGCTACGGTAAATATCATCAACAGCATCAATGCGGCTGAGGCAAGCTTAATAAATTTGTTTTTCATTGATTACTCCCTTCTTAGCGCACCATCACGGAATCCCCGTCGGCATCGGTGATCGCCTGGATGGCGTCGAGGGTAAAGTGATTTGCTTCAACTGTAAAGGTTTTGGAAATAGGGGCACTGGTATAGATCTTTAGTGTAGTTGCGGTAGGCAGAACCAGCTCCTTTGCTTTGAGCGCCTCGAGATCGATAACAGCTCCCATTGGGAAGTGCTCCTCGATGGCAGAGAGATCGACAACTGCGACTGCCGGATTAGCGGGGGTCTTGACAGGAGCAGGCTGTTCGGGTTCCTCCTCGATCGGCTCGGATTCGATCACGTATTCGGGTGCCGCCTCCTCTTCAACTTCCTCGATCAGGCTCTCATCCGATGTCTGATCCTGCTTCTCATCCTCATAATAATTGCGGTTTGCATAGAAGGATGGACGGAATGGCAGTCCTTTGTTCTCGCTCAGCGGCTGCTCGTTTTCTTCGGGTGCCTCGCTGCTAAGGTCATCATAAACGGCAAACGGATCCGAAGGCTCGGCGGTATCCGCTGTCTCGGTATCTTCTGTGGGCTCCTCAACATTTTCCGTGATCGGCTCAAACGCCGCAACCGAATCCTCCGCCTCGGTATGATCCTCAAAATCAGCGGTTACCGGCTCGGAGAGTGCCTGTACGGGTTCCTCGGTGGTAATGACCTGCTCATAGGTAGGCTCGCCGTTTGCGTAATAGCGCTCGGTATAGCGCATTTCGGTGACCTTGACGGTCTCTTTAAAGACCGACGGGGTTGGCTCAGCAGCAGGAGCGGGCGCTTCCTCTACAGCAGGCGCAGGTTCGGGCTCGGCAGCGAGTTCTTCCTCTACAGTGGGTTCCGGCTCAGCCATCTCCGCCTGTTCCTCCATGACCTCGTTGTCAAATTCCCATGAGAAGTTTGCGTTTGCGGGAATGACACTGTCATCCTCGGTTGGAACCTCGGGGACATGATCCGGAGCCAGCTCAAAGGATGTTGCAGGCTTTTCCTGTCTGATATATTCCTTGATCAGCTTGCGCTCAACCAGATTTTCGGTAGTATCAAAGGGATACAGCTCCTCATAGTTGATCGGCTCGATATCAATGGGAGACAGCCCGTGCTCCTCGCAGGTGCGTTGGACGAGTTCAAGCGCCCACTTGAGCTTACGGGGCGAGCGGATCTTGTAGCGGAACGGTGTGTCAACGTATTTCTTTTTATTGCTGACATCCTGTCCTTTGTAAACGCTGTCGTCCTCAAGACTTGCGGGGTCAAGAGCCAAATAAAGCTCGAGTGTGCGGGTTTTAACGTTGATCTTTGCGATGGGGGTGCGTTCGTTGGAAAAGCTGTCTGCCGCCCAACTGATACGCGACTTGGTGCCGCCGTAAGACAGGAGCGCGTTTTTCAGCTCGCTGTAATACTGTTTGACGTTGGAACGCGATTGGATGAGCTTTGCCTCAAAGCTCTTGCGGTAATGCGCCACGATGTAGCATCCCGTTTCCTCGTCAAAGCCGATGATGCGCTCGTTTCCTGTAAAGTGGTCGCCCTCGGTGTCGTTTTCCTCATCATCAATATCGTCGTCTTCGTCGCGCTTTGCGTCCTCGGCATCCTCGGTCTCATCCTCGTCATCGTCCTCATCATCGATATCCTCATCAAGTATATCGGAAGTGGCAAAGGTGGGAACGCTGTCTTTATTTGTATCGGTTGCTGCTTCTGCCTGATCGTTTTCCTTACGTTTTTGCAACTCGTATTCCAAAAAGTCTGCAAGCTTTTCCATAACGGCATCGGTACCGCTCTTTTGCTGCGTCTCGGCAGCGGGAGCAGGTGTCTCGCGATAGACTTCCTTGACGGTTTCGGTAACGACCTTTTCCACGACCTTATAGGGCTTGGTTCCGTCGGAAAATACAGGTTCCTCACGCACGGTGGTTGTGGTAACGGTACTTCCTTCTTCAATGGGGGCAACAGCAGTCTGCTCCTCGGACGGGGCTTCTGCGACCGAACCGTCCGCATTGTCGGATTCATCAAAAGCAGACAAAGGCTCGTCCGCCTCGGGTGATGTATAAGCCTCTTGCGCCTGTGCCTCGTCATCATCCGGCAGTACGGCATAAACAGGCTCCTCCTCGGGTAAATCGGCAGGGGTATCGGTCTTCTCCTTTTTTTTCTCGTTCGCCTTTGCCGTTACCGTAAAATCATAACCGCACGCGCGGAATATGATGAGCAACACGACAAAGACCACAGCTGCCAATGCGGTAAGGATCGCCAGCACGGTGAGTGCTGTATAAGATGCCTGCGGGATGGCACCGAGTAGCACTGCGGTTCCCACGGCACGGTCATAATGATAGGAAGAGCGATTTTCGTGATCCTCTTCCTCGCGGTCGCGTTGAAACCGCGCTTTTCTCGCGCGTAGCATTTTGCTGATCAGGATACAGATACCTGCGATCTCAGCTCCCAAAATGCATGCCAAAACAGCAATGGCAACCAAGAAACCGGCATTTGTTAATCCTGCTCCCATACTCAAAAAAGAAAAAAGTGAAAACTGCAAGTCCTTGCCCTCCGTTCGATTATCTTTCACATCCCGCAAAAAATCCACTTGTTTACGGGACAAATCGGTTTCATTAGTAATATTGTACCATATCTTGCGCATATAATCAATAAGAAAAGGAAAAAATTTTTTGATTTTTTTCCGACTTTTTTATACCCGAATTGCCTTATTACAAGAAAAAAGTGCCTGCTTCGGGAAAAAGCGGCAAATCTCGCAAGCACACTGCGGAAGCTTGTGCTCATATATCTCTTGGGGCTGTTGCAAATGTTGGTTTGCAATAGCCCCTTTTTACTTTGGTCAATACTCCTCTGCCCAAGCAAGGCTACGTTTGACAGCGCGGTGCCAGCCGTCGAGAAGCCTGTCTCGCTCGTCCGCCGTCATGCTCGGAACAAAGCTACGGTCGATCCGCCATTCACGGCGCAGTTCATCCGTTCCGCTGTATACGCCTGCCGCAAGTCCTGCAAGCGATGCGGCTCCCCACGCGGTGGTCTCCACGCATGCCGGACGGATCAGCGGCAACCCCAGAATATCGGCTTGGAATTGCAAAAGAAAACCGTTTGCCGAAGCTCCGCCGTCAACCCGCATGGAAGTCATAGGCACCTTGATATCCTCTTGCATTGCCCCCAAGACATCTGCCGTTTGATACGCCATGCTCTCTATAGCGGCTCGTACGATATGATATTTGTTGGCGGCACGTGTGAGCCCTTGGATACCTCCGCGCGCATAGGAATCCCAATATGGAGCTCCCAAGCCTACGAAAGCGGGGACAAGATAAACACCCGCGCTATCGGGCACTTGGGTTGCCATCCGCTCGCTATCGGCTGCATTTTTGATCAGTCCCAAGCCGTCTCGCAGCCATTGAATGACCGCTCCGCAGACAAAAACAGAGCCTTCCATTACATAACTGACATCCTTGCCGATCTGCCAGCCTACGGTGGTGAGGAGACCTTGCTGTGACATGACGGGGGTATTTCCCGTATTCATCAGCATAAAGCCACCGGTGCCGTATGTATTTTTAACATCCCCCGCATCAAAGCAGCATTGACCGAAAAGCGCCGCCTGCTGATCGCCCGCAACCCCCATGATCGGGATACTGCCGCCGAACAGACGCGGATCGGTCTCGCCAAAGTGCCCGGACGAGGGGCGCACCTCAGGCAGCATACATGCGGGAATATCAAACAGTCGCAACAGCTCCTCATCCCACGTCAGCGTGTGGATGTTGAACAGCATGGTTCGCGCGGCGTTGGAAGGATCGGTGGCATGCACCCTGCCTCCCGTGAGGCGATAGATCAGCCAGGTGTCGATCGTGCCGAACAGCAGCTCTCCACGCTCAGCGCGGTTTCGGGCACCGTTGACATGATCCAGGATCCATTGCAATTTAGTCGCCGAAAAATAAGGGTCAACAAGCAGACCCGTCCGCTCACGTATTTCCTTTTCCGAGCCCGAACGTTTGAGCTCGTCGCATGCGGCGGCTGTACGTCTGCATTGCCAAACGATAGCAGGACAGATCGGCTCGCCCGTTTGCTTATCCCACACAACAACGGTCTCACGCTGATTTGTGATGCCGATGGCGGCAATATCGGTGGCGGCGGCACCGATCGAAAACATTGCCTCAACAGCGACCCCCATTTGCGATGCCCAGATCTCGGTAGCGTCGTGCTCCACCCATCCGTCCTTTGGAAAAGACTGCGCAAACTCACGCTGTACACGCGAAACGATCTCGCCACGACGGTTGAAAATGATACACCGCGAACTTGTGGTGCCTTGATCGAGTGCCAGTAAATACTTTGCCATATATGTTCTCCTTTCGATTTGTCAAACGGTTTGACGTATTTTTTGTTTCATCATGTCAAGAAGACGTGAAAGCTCGGCACAAAGCCCCTCGGTATCCCGCAAGCGCAATGCCTCGCAGGCGTGTTCGGTATCCGCCGTCTGCTCCAGCGCATTGCAGATCTGCCACACAGTTGTACCGCAAAAGTGCATAAAGAGATCGCTCAATTCATTTGCCGCGCGTGCGTTGTGCGACAATTGCTCATTGAGATCTCCCGTTTGGCGAAGGTACACGGCGATACGCTCAGAGATACGGTTGAGCAATACCGCCTGCTCCGAAAGTGCTCTTTTGCATTGCTCGATCCCGAGAAAAAGTTTGGAAACAGCCTTTTGCGCGGCAAGCTTTTCGGTTTTGCCGACAAACACGTTTTTTTGACTGTTTGGCAGATCCTCAACAGCAGAGCTGAGTACGCTCTCAAGGAGCTCCAACTTATGCAAGGCAGTTGCCCTTGCCAGATCGGTTTGTCTTTTGCAAAAGGCGGACAAAGCCGCCGAAGAATCCTCCTGATGCTTCGGCAGGCTTTGTCCGTCCTGTAAAAAATGTTTTTTGGGGTAATTGGGCATAGGCTCCTCCATAAAGCTCAAACCAAAGCAGGCTCCTCTTTGACATGGGGTACATGCAACTCTCCCGGCAGGGGCTTTGCGGTCTTGGGTACGGCAAAGCGGATCGCCTGCGGAACCACCTCTACGGTAAAGCTGTTTTGTCGGATCAGTTCACCGTCAAAGGAATAAAGGAATCCCTCGGGTGCCTCGACGTGCACCGTTTTGCCGCGCTTGTATTTGATAAAACGCTCCAGCTTTGGATTGTCGAGGTGCGTTCCCTTTGTATATTCGCCGATCACCTTCATAAACGTGATATGCGAAACCGGCTTTACAAGGCAGATCTCCAAAAATCCGTCGTTGTCAAGTGAGCGCGGCGCGCATCGGAAAGATCCGCCGACGTACTGCCCATTTGTGACGGTGCAAAGCAGGATCTTGCCCTCGGGGTTGACGACCTCGCCGTCGACCGTTACGGTGCATTCGTTTTTCATTGCCTTGAACAGTCCAACGACCACGCCCGTGGTATACGCGTTTTTGCCGCCGATGATCTTTTTACGGCGAACGTTCATCATTGTCTTTGCCACGCAGGAATCAAAACCGAAATGCGTGGCGTTGATTGCGTATTTATTGCCCACACGCATGAGGTCGATATACTCCTCGGGAGCTTCCACCAAATCCTTGATATTAAGAAATACGCGCTTTCCGCCATAGTATTTGACAAAATCGTTGCCCGAGCCGCAAGGATAGCAGCCGAGGCTTGCGAAAGGATAGTTTACTACACCGTTGACGACCTCGTTGAGCGTTCCGTCACCACCGCAGGCGTAAAAACGCACGGGGTGCTGATGTTTACGGCAATAATCATGGATATAGGCGGTGGCATCGCCCGGTGCTTTGGTTTCATAAAGCTCGTATGTAACCGGGGTTTCCAGTGCCTCAAGCTCTGACTTGATGATCTCAAAGGAGTTTTCTTTTCCCGCGGCGGGGTTGATAATAAAGACATGTTTCATGAGAAAAAATTCCTTTCCCGATTGATCACTACTATTCTATCATAAAAAATCGCAAAAATCAAGTAATTTTCGATGGTTTTACAGGAAGTTTCGGCAAAAAAGAAGTTCTGTTACAAAAAATTTTTATAAGCGGAAAAAGCCGATGGGATGGCATATTTTTGGTGCAGGTCATCATTTTGCACCAAGAGAAGCCCCGACGCGCCGTGATAGCCGTCAAACTCGGGGGCTATTCGCACGCTGTAGGCGATCATGTGCCATTCGACATGTGTAAAAATATGTCTGGCATCGTCAATGCGTTCAATCCGTAGCGGTTCGAAGCCAATGGAGCGAATATATGCGGGCATTGCGTCCTCACCAAGGTGTCCCGAGACATTGGGAAGCTCATAAAGTCCCGCCAAAAGACCACGGTCAGGGCGTTTACGCAAGGCGGTGCGGTCACCGTCTCGGATCAGCAAAACCGTTATTTTTTCAATACGTCTCGGTTTTTTGGCACTTTTTACGGGCAATTCGTCGCAAAGCCCCTTTTTTGCGGCAACACAACAGTGAGCCAATGGGCATTCCCCGCATTTTGCCTCACCGTTAGGCACGCATACAGTGGCCCCCAATTCGATCAGCGACTGTGTAAAATCACCCGCCTCCTCGGGAATGAGCGGAGTGAGCTCCTGCTGCCATTTCTTTTTTGTATCGGGCTTGGCGATATCCTCATAAGAGCCGCAAACCCTTGCCAACACACGCAGGACGTTGCCGTCGATGGCAGGGACACGCTCGCCGAACGCAATCGACGCAATGGCTCCCGCCGTGTAATCTCCAATGCCGGAAAGGCGGCGTAAATCATCATACGTGCGCGGCATTTCGCCTCCGTATTCAGCCATGACCGTTTTTGCTGCCTTTTGCAAATTGCGTGCTCTGCTGTAGTAGCCCAAGCCCTCCCAAAGTTTCATGAGGCGATCCTCGGGGAGCTCTGCCAAAGCTTCGACATCGGGGCAGGTCTCAAGAAAGCGCGCATAGTAGGGCTTGACCGCCTCGACACGCGTTTGCTGCAGCATGATCTCGGAAAGCCAGATGCGGTATGGATCCTGGGTGTTCCTCCACGGCAGGTCGCGGCGGTTTGTTCGATACCACTCCAGAAGAGTGCTGATGGATCGTGGTGTGAGATGATCTTTCATGTACGGTTCCTTTTGATTAACGTTTCGGCTTGAAAAACTGATACAAGTTACACGGGATCATGCCGTTGTAAAGCTTGCGGATCTTATCTGCTTTCATCCCATAAAAGCGCTCAAACTGCGGGTGGGAGGTGATGATATAGATCTGCCACGGAGAGAGCTTTGCAAACGCCTTTCCCATGTCGCGATAGAGAGCCTCCGCCTCGCGCGGGGTCATCAGACGCTCGCCGTAAGGCGGATTGCAGACGACGGTTCCGCGTCGGTCGAGCTTTTCGATCTTTCTTACATCTGCGCAAAAGATGTTCATGTGTTCTTCGACACCTGCTCGGAGGGCGTTTTCGTATACCGTGTCGAGAATATCCTCGTCGATGTCGGATGCATATACTTCATATGAGCTGTCGCGTCGAATCGCTGCCTCTGCCGCCTCGCGCGCTGCCGTCCAAAGGCAGGCGGGGATCTGCGGAAACGCCTCTGCCGCAAAGGCTCTGCCAAGTCCCGGGGCTTTGTTTGCAAGGATCAGCGCCGCCTCGATGGCGATGGTGCCCGAGCCGCACATGGGATCCCAGAACAGTACGTCCTCGCGCGGTCTTGCGGTCAAAGCCAATGCCGCCGCCAAGGTTTCGCGCAAAGGGGCGGGGCCTGCCGCGGGGCGGTAGCCTCTTTTGTGGAGCGGGATGCCCGATGTGTCGATCATAAGTGCCGCCACGTCCTTGAACAGGAAAAATTCGATCTGATATTTCGTGCCCTCCTCGGCAAGCCAGCGCACGCCGTAGTTTGCGGACAGCCGCTGGGCGATCGCCTTTTTGACAATGCTTTGGCAATCGGGAACCGAAAAAAGCTTGCTTTTGATGGAGTGTCCTTTGACGGGAAAAGCGTCGATTTTGCCGATCCAATCCTCCCACGCAAGGGCTTTGGTGCCCTCAAACAGCTCGTCGAAGGTGGTTGCGGGAAATTTGCCAAGGCAGATGAACACGTGCTCGGCACAGCGCAGATGGATATTTGCCCGTGCCACGTCGCAGGGCTCGCCCTCAAAGGTCACTCTGCCGTCGATGGTTTCAATTCGTTTGAGCCCCAAGGCGTCGATCTCCTCGCCCAAAAGTTTTTCCAGCCCGAACAGACAAGTCGCTATCAGTTGCAATTTCATAAAAAATCCTCGTTTTTGTCTCAATTCTTGTTTTATTATACTATTCTTCAAAAAAAATGTCAAGAAGTATTGCAAAATAAAAAAATTTGTGCTATAATATTTGAATCAAATTTCAAGAATCCATTCCAATATGGAGCTTGATAAAGAAAGGATCCCTTTACTCATGAACAAAATGAAAGTCGGCGTTATTGGCGCTACAGGCATGGTTGGTCAGCGTTTTCTGACCCTTTTGGAAGATCACCCCTACTTTGAGGTTGCGGTTCTTGCCGCTTCGGCTCGCTCTGC
>JAFTXB010000056.1 GCA_017461825.1 Clostridia bacterium | reverse complement strand
TGCGAGGTCGCCGCTAAACCGCTTGGCGAACCTTCGCATTATTCCCGTCGGCGCGGCTTTTCGTTTTAGACCGTATTTGTACGCCGATTCAAACGTCAGTTAGATTTGCGTAGCTGCTTGATGACGGCGGGACTCACCTCTCCGATATAGACCCCTTCATCCCAGCAGGAGAAGTTATCAAATAGCAGGAGCTTTTGATCTTCCATCCCGATACGGCACACCACATCGTCATCCAGAATGTCCGATATGAAGTACATCGACAGACCTTTGGAGTACACGATCTTCTCCCCGGACTTTTCGATGTATTTCATAATATACGCCATAGCGTCACCCATACGAGCCTTATCGTCTATCGCTTCAAAATCACACCGTCCGAAATGCTCGTTGAAATAGGAATTTTGCACCGTAGTCTGACGGCGGTGAGTATTGAAATTGTAGTCCTCCTTCTCATAAAGGATCCCCGGCATCGTGCCCTCTGGAATGTAGAATATCCCGTGAAAGTGTAGCCGTTCCGTCTTGGGCGCGCGTTCCCATACCCCCGCATATTTCCAGTTCTTACGGGAGCAAAAGCGGCTCAGACAGATACCGAGTTTTTTACGGAAGGTCTGTTCGGTGTGGAGCTTGCCGTCATAGGTAAAGGTGCAGAAATAGTTAAATTCGTGTAGATTGACCTTGCGACTGAAACGCATACGGCGGCTAATGAGATTTCTTTGCTTACGCTCGATGTTGATATCCACAAACTCCACCGTTGCCTGTTCGCTCTTAAAGTAAGGACGCATACCCTCGATCAGCTTTTGCCTGCGTGACCGCTTGGGCTCGTTTATGAGCTTTTGATACAGTTCATTGAACAACTCCCGCCGTGTCGCCTTGCGTGGCACAGAGGGCTTTGTCGGGGCTTTCACGGGTATATCTTCCGTGACCTCTGCCTCGGCACATTCTTCCTCGCAATCATCGGCAAGAGGGACGGATACGCCCTCAATTTCCGAAAGCGCATCCGTTTCGTTTTCCTGTCCCGTGTCGGTCTGCTCTATGACCGTGACTTCTTCCTCCGGCATCCGAACACCGCGACGCCCGGGCGGCGGTCTGTACGGAATGGCAATATAGTGGCTCCCGTCGTAATATACTTTGGTATCCTGAAAAGACATAAAAACACCTCCCAAATTTGAATTTTAAGGATTACCGTTCTTATACAGAGAATTGATAAAATAGCTGTTCTGTGAGCGCAATTCGTCCACGCTCGCCTTTTCGGTCCGGTACGTTACATAATCGTGAAGCCCCATTTTGGACTTCCTTGCCATATCGTTAAAATAATCGCTGAAACAGTCCGTTGAAAAGCGGTTTGCATAGATCTTTTGGTTCATTAAGTAATATTTCTTCTTTTCCACCTCGCCGTCCTGCGTGCCGCGCTCCTTCTCAATTTTAGAAATGCTGTACCCATAGCGGTTATAGGTTTTCACATAATGCCGATAAATGACCGCCGTGAGCGTTTTGAGGATATGCACCAGTAGCGTATTGTCGCCTCTCCGATAACGGAAATCATAATACAGATTGAGAAAACGCGCAAACAGCCACTCCTGCACCATTTCCTCGATGGTAAAGAACGGGAGTGCAAGCCTCTGTTCGCCGGAGGACACGATATGCACGATGTCGCAAAGATCGCGGGCATCTGCCCCCCAGCTTTCGGGTCTCTGCTCGTCGGTAAACACCTTGATAAACGGAAAGTGATCCACCGTTGCCGAGTGCCTGCACATTTTCAGCCACGCATTGAAAAGGTCGTTTTTCTGGTTGGTCTCGTCCTGTCCCTTTTTGACCTCCTTCAGCTCCAAATTGTTGCCGCGCTCCTTGCCGACCTCGGTGATCGCCACGACGCCGAACTCAAAGCTGCCTGCCTTTTCGTTGTTTTCGATGACCTTCTTACCGAGGCGGAGAACGTCAAAGTCGAGGATATGGGCGTAGCGGCTGTTCTTGCCATAGTCGAAGCGGAAGAAATCAAAGCTCCACATCGGGAAATTGCCGCCGTCAAGAAAGCGGTTATCGGTACGGATGGAGTAATTCGCTATAATGAGTGAGGACTGCATCACATAGATAAAATAAGCCTCTGCGTATGTTTCCAGAATGTCAAAGAGATCGGCGCGGGAAAGCCCGTCATCATAGGTCATTCCATACCGTTCCGTATCGTAGCCGTAAAGCTGTAAGCGGCTGTTTCCGTGTTTGCTGTACCTCTCTTGCTTCAAGCGTACCCATGCCTTGACGGTAGCGAGGTTATACACCGTTCCAAACTCCATACACCGCCGCAGCTCCATCTCAAAGCATACCCACGGAAAATACGGAAACTTCATATCGTTTTTCTGTATGATGGAGAGTGCCTTTTGCCGGAACATCACCTCTTGGGATAGCGTCATATCCGTAATGATGGTGGTTTTCTTCTTTCCCATAGAGCCGCAGGTCATTGACACGATAGGCAGCTCATTGATAAAGCCGCAGTTTTTCGCCTCCATGTGCCGCAGCCTTGCAAGAGCGAGCGTTTTGCGGAAGTGGAGAAACCACAGATAGACCGCCACAAGGATGATCCACGGCGGCACGCTTCCGAAGAACACCTGCAAGTCAATGAGCAGCTTGGCAAGCTGAACGTAGAGCGTTTCGAGCTTGTAGGACACGGCGAAATAAAAGTAATAGGCGAAGAACTCTACGATGATCGTGGCGAGGTTCAGACTGCATACCCATATCAGCGCGAGAATGACCAAAATCCACGCTCGTTCTTTTAGAAATTCAATGTACCCGACCACAAATCGCTTGACAGGCTGATAATACACTTTCGCGTATCGTTTGAATAAGACCAGCGGGACGGTATCTTTGTTGTGGTTGGTGTTACAGCTTTGATAGAGCCGTCTGACCGCGAGGTACAGAATAAGGATACACGGGAGCAGTACCAAGCCTGCCTTTGCTATGACCTCTAATTTGTCTGTGATGGCGTAACCGTAGGCGCGGAAATTCTTGCCGCTGAATAAGAGTGTGAAATATGCCTTGACCTGTTCTGTAAATCCGTTCCATTCCTCCGGGAGAAGCTGCCAAGATAACACATCCGAATACTCCGTGACCGTTGGCGGCGTACCGTTTGGAAGGTGAAAGAGCTGACAGAAAAAGAATTTGACCGACAGCCCGAAATCACGGAAGGCTTCACCGAGGCGCAAATAGGACGAGCAAAAGGTGAAGATTGCCAGCATCACCGTCCAAACAAAGACGGTTTTGGTCAGCATCCAATTAAGGATCGTTTGTATTCGTTGTTTCTTCATCTGTCACGCTCCCTTCGTATGTTTCTGTTGTTATTTCCTCGGTCACTTCCTCCGTAGATACAGAGGGCAGCCGACTACCCGTAAAGACGAGATAGCCGACTGCCCAAAGGATCACGGCAAGAAGAATGACCGCAAGGATTCTCTTAACCGTTTTCATTGAGAATTGCTATTCCTCCTTATCGTTATTTTTTCGTTTCTTGAAAATGCCGATAAACGCCTTGAAGCCCTTTGCAATCTGACTGCATATCCACAGAATGCCTTGCAGGATGTAAGGCAGGACGGGTGCGAGCAGGACTACAAGGAGAACGATCAGAACGAGGGCGAGAATGATCTGCCACCAATTCATTTCATCCGGCATATTGACGGGAGGCGTGATGTCGTTGACTACATCAATGGGGCTTGCCACCACGGGAATGACGGTGTAAACGCCTTCCTTGTTGAAGGTAAGCTGGATGATGTCGAAATCGAAAAATACGCTTTCCTGTGCGATATACGCCTCTCCCTCATAATGCTTGTCCGACCACAGAAAGCCCGCGTTTGGCTCGATGATGTCAACCGCCTCGGAATAGTAATCGCTGGTAGCGAAGCGGAACAGAACGACCACCTTTTCCTCGTCATCAGCACCACTGATGGTGACTGCGTTGTTATACTCGGCTTTGATGGCGTCCACGTCGTTGATATTGACGAGCAATCTTTCCGCGATCTCGGCGTTGGTGCCGGTCACATCCGAAGCCTTCAAAATCTGAATCGGTGCGACGGTTCTGCTTTCCTCGTCGGGGCCGCCCGTAAAGGCTGCACCCAGACCGAAGTTGAGCCAGTTGTCCCAGAAGCTCGGATCTGCGTCCGACCAGCTTGACAGCGTTTGCAGGTCAACGTCGGCATCGAAATCGTAATAGGAATATCCCATCTGGATTTTTCCGCTTTCGTTGTTCATCTTAAGGCTCGCGTCAATATCGCTTTCAAAGAGGTCTGCGCTGATGGTGCCGTCCTTGATGGGGAGCCTGCCCGATGCGTAGGTCTTGCGGTAGTTTTTGATGTACTGATACAGGTCGTTGCTCTGTATCCCTCCGACCGTTACGGTCTCGGCGTATGGATCGTATTCCTCGATATCGTCCACAAGGAACATATAGTAGAGGACGTTGGTGGGAACGTGGAAATACCCGTCACCGAGATTCCACCCCCATTGAGCCACGTACATATCTCCCGCCTTGCCCGCGCCGATACCGAGGCTGTACCCGATATCGTCCACGTACTCATACAGACCGAACTCGTTGGGCGTTGTGCCGAGGGGAACACCGATATACGGGCTTGCCGCATTGTAGAAATCGGTATGGCTCGTCACCAATATCTCTTTGGTCTTATACTCGTACCACTCGGCTTTGATGCGTTGCAGACTGCCGTATTCCTCGATATAGCTCTTGGGTACGGAGAAATACACGGTATCAAGCTGATTCTGGTGTCCCGCGCCGAGCGCCGAGGTCTCCGAGCGATAAAAGGTATGCTTGACCGATAGCTCGATGGTCTCCAGCTTCTCGATCTCGGAGTTCAGCGTGCTTTTCGCCGTTTCGTCAGGCCCGTAGCCCTCGGCAAAGCCGGTAAAGCGGTAGGTGGTGCCAACGTGATACTCGGTGGCGTTCTGTGCGCCGTAGGTGGTCAGCTCCACGCCCGACACGTCATAGCGTCGCTCGTTGCTGTTGACACGTTCATCGAAGGTCGTGCCGTTAATTTCACGGTCAATGACCTTGTATTTGTAGAACAGGTTTTTATAGTCGCCCGATTCGACCTTACTGCAAAATTCAAGACTGAATTTTTCGTAGTCGTTGGGATTGCCCTCCGCGTCATAGGAAACAGCCATTTGAATCTTGTTCTGCTTGGAGTCGGTAGAGAGGTTCAGACCTTGCGGATTGTAAACGTAAATATACAGCCCGTAATGATCGCGCAGGTTGGCTTTGTATGAGTAGCAATACTCAATAAAGCTGATGATCTGCACCTCGCCGTTCTCATTGAAGGGATAGTTTTTGATATCAAAGGCTTTTCCGCCTGCCGTGGAGGAAGAAAGGTCATCGAGCACGTCCGTGTTATCGAAGCCGATGCTTCCGTCATCTGCCGCATAAGCGACGGTACTGAATACCGAAAATAAGGTAAACAGCACCATCGCCATTGCGACCACGCGGAGCAGCGGTTTTCTTACTGCTCCCGTGTAGATCAAAACTCGATCACCTCCTTGTCGATGATAACGCCCTCAATGTCCTCGGTCACGGTGAAGTTGACGCGGATGCTTGCCTCGCCGTTGTAAGAGGTGACAATGAGCGTAAACATATTTTCGTAGCCCTTATCGCTGCAATCCTCCACGTTATAGCCGGGATAGACCGCCGAGAGAATTGCCGTAATATCGCCCTTCGGGGTGAGTGTAAAGCTGTTTTCCTCCTGCTCGATAATAAATCCTGCCGTCAGATCCTTTTCGGCTTGGAAGGAGTACACATCCCCATTGAGGCGGAAATCAAAGTCTTTGTCCTTGACCACGTTGGGAACGACCTTGACGCTGTATCCGCTTGCTTCATCACTTGCCGAAGCAAAAACGTATTTGACCTCCACGTTCATGGGATCGTCGTGACGCACTTGGAAGTTACTGCCCGTACTCAACACATCTTCGCCGTCCACCGTTACATAGAAGCTGGCGAAATCGGTGGTAAAGCCGCCCGTGAAGTATGCAATAAAGCCGCAGACACCGACGAGCGCGAGCACGATCACAACGTAAATGATGATCTTCGTCCATTTCATCATAGCCCTGTCACCCCCTTAAAAGGACAGCGTGGAGCTATCCAAAGAGACGCTTGCGACGGCAGTGTTATCAAAGCGGATCTTGATGGTCTCGGAGAGTCCCGAGGTCTTTTCCGTGATGGTTACGGTAAAATAGCAGTCGCTCGCGTAGGAACGGAAAGCGTTGGAGTAGGCGCGGGTTCTGCCGCCGTCCTGTCTGGTCATACTTCCATAGTAGTCCTCGATGGCTTTGAGCGCGTTGACGGTCAGAACACCGTTTGAATAGCTTGCCGAGATTAGCTTATCCTGAATGGTGGAGAGTGCCACCGTTGTATCCGAACTGTCATACCACTTGGTAGAGCCGGTAGCTGTGTAATACTCGTAGTATCCGAGAACAACAGAGCCGACCGCACTGACGGTCACTTCGATATCGTCAAACTGGCTGCCAACAGAACCGAAGGGGTTAGTCAGGCTGACATTGAAGGTATAGGAGCCTCCGGGGGCGATATGGTATCCGTCTGCCGCTGCCGTGAGCGAGCTGGTAAAGACGATATCCGTGGGCTTGCCGACGTAGGTGGCGATACACTGTGCCTTGAAGCCGCTATCTCTTGTGGTAACGGTAATGACGATATTGCCCTCAAACGCCTTGTAGCAGGTGACGGTTGCAGTGGTGCTTCCGTCAGACTTGGGAGTAACGGTTACATACTCGGTGACGCTCTTTGTGTTGGAGCTGTCCGCCCACGCAACCGACCAATCTACTGCCTTATTTGCCGCCGTTGCGGGAAGGACGGTTGCGGTCAAGGTCTGCTGGAGCGTATTTGTGCCGGACTTGGTTGAAAGCATCATCGGCGTTGCCGAGAGCGTGATAAACTGACTGTTGACGGGTTCAAGAGAAAGCCCCGTCTTGGTTGCCTCATTTGCCGCCACGTTCTGAACGGTGGTATCCGTTTCGGTCTCGGTATCCTCGGGGGTGCAGCCCACGAGAGCGAGCATTGAGAACACCGTCACCACGGCGAGCAGGAGAGCAATGAGTTTCTTTGTGTGTTTCATAAGGTAGATTCCTCCTTGTTATTTAGATTTCTTTTTGCGAGACTGCGCGTACTTATCTGAACGGTAGCGGTTGACCACGCCTTTTTTGAAGCCCTGCGCCGCTGCCGATCTTGCGGATGCGCGTTTCGGGATGTTGTACGCTTCCTCCCAACCGCGCTTGAAGCCGACGTCATAAGCGGTATCCTTATCGCTTTTGACCTGCCTGCGATATTCCTTGACCTGTTCGGTTTTCTTGCCAACGTAGGCTTTGGTTTTCGCACCGGCTTTCTTCATTGTGGACTTAAAGCCCGATTCCTTTTTGGTTGCTGTTGCATCCATAAAAAACCTCCTTTGTTTGAAATAGAAAACTGCGGCTTATACCCGACCCATAGCCAAGTACAAGCCGCAGAAACGATAATCGTTTTTTGTTATGCGCTTACTTCAAGAGCATATTGAGAAGTGCTTTGTCAGACGCGCGGAATGGCTTGATGGCACACTCGTATTCCTCGCCGTTCTCGTCGTAGGACTTGACCGCGTAGGTGTTACCGGAAATGGTTTTGCCCGTAGCGTCATCCTTGATCTCAAAGGGCTTGACCACAAGCTCCGCTGCCATGGTGTTGCCGAACACGATATCCAGAACCGTGTAACCGCCCTTATCGGGGGGAATGATAGCAACCTTCACGTCCTTGCCGCGAACCTGCCCCTTGATGAAGTAGGAGAAGTAGGACTTACCATCCTTCTCGAAAACCTCGCGTTCTACCAAAATGTTCTTTTCTGCGTTCTTATTTGCCATATAGAATTTTCCTCCTGTAATGTTGATTTGATGTGATTAACCGTTGCCCTTACGCTGGGAGATCTCGCGTGCTTCCTGCTTGGTCTTACCCTCGGCAAGAGCCTTCTTGTACTTGTAAAGCCCGGCGTGATCGGACTGTGCCTGCAAGTAACCGGAACGGATACCTGCCTCGTAGTCGGTCAGCTCCTTGCCTTCCTTCGGGCCGTGCTGATGTACCTTTGCCTTACGCTCGGATGCGTAGCCCTTTGCGCGCTTGGTGGGGATCGCCCATCTGCGTCTGTTGTACTTATTGTCTGCCATTGAAAATCCTCCTGTTTTTTTAGATTTTGTTGTTTGTGCCCGTGTGGGCTATTCAATTTTAATTCGTAACCGTGGCACTTTCGGATGGAACATCGTCCCGTGCGATTGTGTGTCGGAAGGTGGCCACCTTTACTTTGCAAACACCGCACCGATGATCGAAATATTGTGTTGTGCCGATTACGCTTTCATTATAGAGGTTTCGTTTGGAAAATGTAAGAAAGTCTATCCCGACAGTTTCAGAACGAATGTCAGGAGTTTTTGTATTTACCCAAGCTTTACCCCAACAATGCTATGGATGTGAGAGCCTTATTTTTTGTACTCTCTTGCGGTGACGTTGGCGCGGATGCGCTTGCCGTCGATCTTGATGCGCTTATGGAAGGTCGCTTCATATTCTGCATCCCGTTCCGGTGTACGCGCATAATATGTGTCGCGGCTGATCAGCTCGTTGGATTCCTCGTCGTTAAAGAGAAGTCCGAGCCGCTGCCTGACGATGAAGCAGGGCGTTCGATAGACGTTGCTTGCCTCTTTCATAAAATCCGGTCGCTTTTTCATTCCTCGTCGTCCTCGCTTTCGTCGGTTTCTTCGCGTTCCTCAAACTTGGCTTGCAGAAATAGAAGCAGCTTTTTGTGTTGCATCTGCACGTACTCGGGTGTGAGCCCCAGTTCTACCGACAACGCCTCCTGCTTAAAGCCCCTTGTGTAAAGGCAAACGTAGAGGTCATAGAGCCTCGGGGGAGCAGAGACGATAACCTGATTGTATCGCTCCACCTTGTCAAGCACCTTATTGAGTCCCACGCCACCCTTTGAGGAATCGAAAATTTCCTTGCGAGCGTGATAGTATCGGATATCCTTCAAATCTTCTCTGATGTTCTTTAACGGTATCATTTCATTACCTCCGGTTTCGTTACTTTTTCGTGTTTTGAAGTGCGCCCTTCACTTAATAGCCACGGGAAAGGGCAAAAGTTAAGGCTGATCCTCAAAATTTTTCAAAAAAATTTTCAAGGTGCTTTTTATGACCGCTATCTGCTGGGTAACGGCAGGCTTACTGATGCCTAATTCACGGGCAACCTCTGCCTGACTTCTTCCTATGTAATAGAGCTGCTTAACGACCCATTGTTGGCGTGGGTTCAAGCGTTCTATTGCTTGTCCGACAGCAAGCCGTGTCAAAATATCTTCCGCATCGTCCGCGCTTTCGTCTGCAATATCAAAGCCGTTATCCAAAGAGCTGTCAAGAGATTGCGTTCTGCGAGTTTCCTTGCGCTCCACACATCTCGCCTTATATTCAAAAAGGATAAAATCGCACTGTACGTCCTCGGGCTGGGTAATCAACCAATCTGCAAGCTCGTTTTCAAGCTCTACCGTAATGTTTTTTCTGTTTCCGTTCTGTTCCGTGATGGTAATGGTAAGTTTTTTCATTCAATTTTCCTCCGTGTCGTGATTTTGAAAGTTCGTGATTTTTCAAAATCTGACAGGGAGGCGCACGGATAGACGGCAAATTACATTTTTCGTGTCTCAAAACAGAAAGGCGCTTACTGCTTGATACGATTGTTTTTTCGTACCATTCAGTAAACGCCTTTCGGTCGATATTCAATTTTGTGTTATGTAGAGCAGCAATTAAGCCATAAGTTCATAATCACTACTCATAACGAGTAGTGAAGCGCAGTTACCCCAACGCATATTAAAATACCTCCTTGAATTAAGAATTGTCACGGCTCGTCCAAGGTGGTATTCTGGAAGATGACCGTGTAGATCGTTTTCATCTCTTTTCCTTCGTTATATTTTGAGTGTGCTAATCATATCATAGAATGGGAAATTGCTTTGTTATAGCTAAAAATGGGTACAAAAATAGGCGGTGAGCATTACACTCACCGCCAGTCTTTGTTGTTCAAAGGGTCTGTGCGTACATAGTGCGTCGCAGGCTCTTTTTTATATTTGTTTAACTTATCTTTACTCCCTCACCGTCAAAAGGGAGCGTTTCATCTTGCTGTGTAATCGCAAAAGTTTTTACAACTTCTCCGCTATAATTGCCCTTGAAAGTAATGGTGATCGTTCCTTCACCGACATACTGGTTCTCACCGTAAGAGATCTCATAATCGGTGTCCTTGACCAGTTCCTTGCCGTCCACGGTGATGATGATGTCCTCGGGCTTGATTGCCTCGCCGGTATAGGTGTAGGAGGCATCGTACCCGGTAACATTCAGTTCTTCTTCCGCAACAGCATTCGCGGAAATGGTCACCGTGATGGACTGCTCGGCAGTATCGCCGTGGTTGTCATCGCCAACAACCTTCCAGTAAACGGTGTATTCGCCAACATCGGTTGCGGTAGGAATGGCGGTAGAGTAAGTACCGTCTGCACCCAGCTTATACTGAACTTCGCCGCCGCTTGCTGTACCTGCGGTCACAAGAGCTCGTGCCTCGCCGGTGTATTCCAAATTCTCAACTGCGGCAGGTTCCGTGGTCACGGTGGCAGCGGACATAGAAACACTAACGGTCAGCGCTTTGGTTATGGTGTTGTAGTTAGCGGTATCAGCAGGAGTAAAGACAGCATTAAATTCATTTTCACCTTCTGCACCAACGGAAAGGGTGTCATCTTCCCATGCCCAACCTGTGGGAAGTGCCACATCTGCCAAGGTCTGACCGAGGTTAGCGGTGAGTCCTGTAGGCTCGGTGTAGGGAGGATCAGCCTTTTCGATGGTAAACTCAACGCTCACGCTCTTATCGCCAACGGTAAGGGTCGCGGTGTAAGTGCCTACGGTTGCAGGTGCGCTGTCCAAAGTTGCGCCATCCTTAACTGCATAGGTAATTGCATAAGCTCCGGCAAGTGTACCGTCAATGGTTGCTTCCTTCTTGCTTTCGTCATAAACGAGATTTGCGGGAGCCTTTAGAGTAACGGTGACGTTATGTCCGCATCCCTGATCGCAAGACTCGGTTATTGTGTCTGTATCGTCATTCGCAACATAACTATAGTTGTGGGGCAACGTCTCGCCATACTCGCCGCAGATGCCACAGGTTGCTTTAACTGCGCAGGAAGCTTCAGTCCACTGAATATGCTCAGTACAGTCAATGGTGCTACCTAACTCATTCTGTACGGGTTGTGTGATAGTGATGGTATAATCATCTTGTTTGTTAGTAATATATCCGTAGTTAATTAGGGCGTCCTTGAAATCACCACCGTAAATCCAACCATCCTCCCTATTCTCCACTGTACCATAGAATGTGCCGGAGATAATAAAGGAGTCCTTGTTGTCTACATCGCAGTAGAAAATAGCAGCACCCTCAACCATAGTGTAACCAGTCAACTCCACAGTTGCGGATTCAGTAAAGATTCCTCCCGTGATAGCAATCGCGGAGGTTGTCAAAGTATCATAGAAAGTACCGCCCTTGATATAGCCACCACCGCCATCCTCCGACGCAGAAACCGCACCGTAGAAGGCGCCTCCTTCGATAGTAGCTGGATCAATCGTAGTAGCAACACCATTCACAAACTTCCCAGAATAACAAAGAGAAACTTTGCCGGTGAAAATACCATCCTTAATAATTCCTTTAACAAGGATGTCACCGGAGAGAGTGTTTTCGCCGGCGTACAGATTTACATTGCCAGGAATGGTGAAGTCTTCATCATTGTTTGCCAAAACATAAACATCGCCGCCCCCCTCAACAGCTACCGCATTAGCCAATTTTGCGTAATACTTTTCGCCAATCTTTGCAGCAGCGGCAACCTCACAGGAAGTACACTTGCCTGTAGCAGCATCAAATGTGTGTGCTTCATTGGTTACATACTCTGTATTACAGTAGGAGCAAACAGCAGAGTGGGTTTCATCTTCGTTAGCGGTATAAGTAAGCTCGTCGCTTGCGTGGTTGTTGGGATTGCGTGTGGTGTCGTACTCAAAACCGCAGATATCACAGAGTTTACCTTGCGAACAAGTAGCCGTACCGCCGCTGTGTACGCCCACATACTTATGTGCGGAAAGACCGTAGTTGTAGAGTGCGAGGGCGAGGTCTTTCATATTTTCGGTATAATCGCCATTCAAAATTTCATAGCAATAATCGTTAATGCTGTATTTCAACGTGAAGCCGTTTTCTACGGTAAACGTAGCTTTCTCAGAAAAATCATACGGAGCAATAGCAACACTCAATTCCGTTACATTCTCGGAATTGTTTAAGTATTTAATCTTGATTTGATTAGTATTGCTAAAGTTTACCGTTACTTCATCAAGATAAATATTTTCGGTAGCACCGGTGTATTCGTAGGTGTTGGCAGATGGGGTAGATTCAGCCACGTCGTTAGCGATAAAATCCACGCCATAAGTTACAAGCTGGGTTTCCTCGCTATTATAATTTTGATAAATCTGTGCAGCCGCGCCATATTCCAGCGTGTCGATAATAAGCTGCTTTGTTTTATCATCCGAGGTTTCATAGATGTTGACAAGATTCTGCTTGACGCTGTAATCGAGTATACTTGAATCCTCGCAGGTCAGAGCCGCGCCGTTGTAAATGAGCTGTGCGTCAATCGGGTCGCCCATACATTGAGGGTTGATACTGTCAAGTACATAAACGTGATAAGTAACAGTATCAATCGTTTCGGTGGACGTTGCAGACAATTCCTTGACAACACCAAGAAATTCTGTCTTTAATTTCAGATTATCAACGGTGATGTTTGATCCGACTTCAACGTAATATTTCATCGAAATATCACCGCCGAGATTGACGTTTGCACCGTAGATCTTTGCTTCGTCCGCTGTGGGAGAAGTGTAATCAGTTTCAGCCGCAAACGCAGTCACGCCGCAGAAAAGAACGGCAATTAGCAGAACGGACAGAAACAAACCTATAAGTTTGGTTGCTTTTTTCATTTTGTATATCCTCCTTGGAATTGTTTATTTTTTAATTTCGGTCGATGGGAAGGTCAATGCCTTCATTCTCGTCCTTTGGTGCGCCTTCAAGCGTTATCTGACAACCATCGTTGTCACAAACGTAGTCGCCGTTTTCGTCAGCGTGATTTTCGTTGCCGTTGGCAGTTATTTCTCCGCAAACAGAACATTTTACATCGGTAGTGCAGTTTCCGTCATCTTTCTCGGGAAGATGTGTGCCTGCCTCGCGGATCACGGCATTACACACACTGCAACAAAGGGCTGTACTGCAATTTCCATCGTCAGCCGCAGGCGTGTGTCCGAGAGCTTCGCCATCGGAATGACCGCATACGGAACAAGTTCGTGCGCTTTCACAAGTAGCTGCCGTCCAAGTATGTCCGAGGGCGGTTCCTTCGGTGATGCCGCAGATCTTACAAGTCTTTGCAACGGTGCAGGTAGCATCGGAATAATGGTGTGCGCCGACTTCTCGTGTTTCTCCGCACTCATTACAGGT
>JAFTXB010000055.1 GCA_017461825.1 Clostridia bacterium | reverse complement strand
CCACACCCCTCAAACTTTTCACAAAAAGAGTAAGGTGGTGCAAGTGGAAACGCTTGTGCCTCTTCCCTTTATTGAGGGCAAAAACGCGGGAAATCTGTGCGCTGACGGTAGGCGAGGCCGCCGAGGTCCTGAATTCTCACCGATGTTAGTTTTATGAAAAAATGGCGTACAAACCTGTATGGAAATTTTTGATTTGGGAGGATTGCGTGATGAAAAGCAATTCAATTAAAGTGATCCAACAAAAAATGGATCAATACAGAAGTGTGATGTTCGATGCGGAGCGCTATATCTGGACGCATCCTCAAACCGGTTTTAAGGAATGGGACACGCATCGCTACTTGAAAGATAAATTCACAGATATGGGTTTTTCGCCAATCGAGGCAGGGGATATTCCGGGTTTTTATTTTGACATTGACACGGGTAGGGAAGGTCCTATTCTGGCGATCTTTGGAGAAATGGACGCGTTGCCTATCCCCGAACATCCCGAATGCGACAAGACAACGGGGGCGGTTCATTCGTGCGGTCATCATTGTCAATCGTCTGCTTTGTTGGGCGTGGCGGGGGTACTGTCGGATCCCGATATTCTGTCGGAGCTCTGCGGTAAGATTCGTATCTGTGCCGTTCCTGCCGAGGAATTGGTGGAAATGGAGGACAGGGAGCACATGCGAGAAGAAGGAAAGCTTAAGTATCTTTCCGGAAAATCCGAATTTATGCGGAGGGGTTATTTGGATGACATTGATATCGCGCTGATGTTTCATTCTGCCAGCGGCGAGAATCCAAGTATGCTGATCGGCCCCGGTATGAACGGCTCGATCAACAAAAGAATCACGCTCTACGGCAAAAAGCATGTCACCGGTGCAGATCCCGGAAACGGTATCAATGTTCTTTACGCGGCACAGACAGCCATGTCTGCCGTGAATGCTCTGCGAGAGGTCTTTCCGGACAATTATCACGTTCGCGTTTCATCGGTCATTGAGGACTGTGGAATGCGGGTGGGCTTTATTCCCGCAGAGGTTGTGGTGGCGATCAGTGCGCGGGCTTGCGATTATGCGGTTTTGAAGGATCTGAATGAAAAAATAAACCGAGCTTATACGGGTGTGGCTACGGCATTTGGCGCGCAGATCAAAATTGAGGAGCGTCAGTTGTATATCCCCGAGAATGACAGCGCAAATCCCGAATTCATGCAGGTTGCCTACGATGTTGGATGTGAAATGCTTGGCGAGGAACATGTGCGCATGAGCCTTCACATCAGCGACAAAAATAACGGTGCCACCGATATGGGAAATGTGGGTGCGGTCGTTCCGTGTATTCATCCTTACGTCCGTGGCGGCACTTACGGTGGAATCCATTCGCCCCGATTCGTCGTTCAAAATCCCGAATACGCCGTTTACAATCCTGCGGCAATTCAGGTTGGGATCGCTGTGAAACTACTGGGAAACAACGCAGAAAAGGCGCGGGAGATCATTTCCAAATACAAACCGATCTATTCCTCGTTTGCCGAGTATTGTGAGGAAATGGATAATTTTTATTTCGGCAAGAAGGGCATTGATTACACCGATGGTTGCGCTGCAACTCTGACCTGGGGCTGAATCAAATTGTTTTGTGATTTTATGATTTTTTTGCAAAAAACGCTTGACAAGCGGGGCGAAACATGATATAATAATATGCCGCTTGGAAATGGCTCTTTTAAGTGCGTCCAAAAACGCCGCCATTATGTCAGCGAGTCTATAAGAAAGAGAGGTGCTTTTCGTGTTTGCAGTTATCGAAACCGGCGGAAAGCAGTACAAAGTAATCGAGCAGGACATCATCTTTGTTGAAAAGCTCGACGTCAACGAAGGAGACGAGATCGTATTCGACAGCGTTATGGCTCTGTCGAGCGACAACGGCTTCGTAGCAGGTACTCCCACCGTTGCGGGTGCAAAGGTTACCGCTAAGGTACTCAAGAATGGCAAGAACAAAAAGATCTATGTCATGAAGTACAAGTCCAAGAAGAACGAAAAGAAGAAGATCGGTCACCGTCAGCCATTCACCAAGGTGCAGATCGTGAAGATCGAAGGCTGATTTTCGAGTTCAGGACATGACGAAAATCGTGTTTTTCAGAAGCGGTGGAGTTTTCTACGGCTTTGAGGAGCAGGGTCACACGGGCTATGGAGAGGCAGGCGACGATATTTTGTGCGCGGCGATCTCATCCATGACAATGTTTCTCATCAACACCATCGAGGTTGCGTATGCGTCGCAGGTCGATTACGACATCAACGAGGGAGCCACGCGGATCCGCGTGAGAGCCAAGGCGGCTCTGCCCGAGTTTGAATCGGACGACTACAAGCGCTATGCGGTGTCGGGTATCATGATGGGGTACTACTTACAGCTCAGTGATATGCTCGAGGAGTACGGAGATTATCTCGACGTATCGGTCAAGGACCGTGCGTGGGAGGAATGACTTTTCCGCAAGCCCCCGAAAGGGATCCAAAAAAATTAGGAGGATAAGAATGATGTTGAAGCTCAGTTTACAGTTCTTTGCTCATAAGAAGGGTGTCGGTTCTACAAAGAACGGCCGTGACAGTGAGTCCAAGCGCCTTGGCGTGAAGAAGGCTGACGGTCAGGCAGTTGTTGCCGGCAACATCATCGTAAGACAGAGAGGCTCCGCTGTTCGTGCCGGCGAAAACGTTGGCGTGGGCAAGGACTACACCCTCTATGCTCTCATCGATGGTAAGGTCAAGTTTGAGCACAAGACCAAATCGCAGAAGAAGGTCAGCGTTTACGCCGACTAATTGATTCTGACAATATAGAACCCCGAACGGAACGAAAACCGCTCGGGGTTCTATATTTTTTTCTCTTTTTTTCAAAAATCTCTTGATAAACGATGCAAAGTACTTTATAATATAAAGTGGAATAACAAAAAAGGAGAAAGAACATGGATCAAAACGAAAAAATCGAAAACGCGCTGTCGGATATTACGCTCATCAAGCAAACGATGGGGAAGTCGAGGGTGGAATTTAAAAGGCTTTCACAGCTCTTTTTTCTGTTTGGAATTTTGCAATTTGTTTTGATCGCCGGAAGAATCCTGTTATGGGCAGTTGACAGAAGCTCCGTATTGTATATTTCAACTTCAAGTTTTTTGTTATTGGTTCAACTTTCCTATTTCGTGATTGCCGTACCGTATTTTATATGGAGAAGTATTTTAAAAAAGACGGAAAACAACTATACCTTATATTTATATGATATTTGGGGCTATGCGTTATTTGCTGTGCCGTGTATTTGGCTGCTGTTAACCTTGACAAATCTTATATTCCCGCAAATCATCTCAAATTCTTCTTACGAGGCGTATATTGTTTTGCTCTGGCTTGCGGAGCAGTTGAGCTTCTTTTTGGGAATTGCGGTCACGGGCTTTTTGCTGAATTCAAGCGATTGGAAACTGTTGTCGTCCATTTTGTTTTTCTCTTATTTTCTTTCGTTTTTCCTCTTTGGCAGGATTACGGAGCCATTGTATGAGCTTTCTGCCGCCTCTCTCATTGGCAACCATTTTGCATCGGTACAGTTTGTTTGGAGTGCGGTTTGTCCGTTTGTTTGTATGATATTGGGGGTATATTTTTGGCGAAGAAAAAGGTGATGTAATCACAAATAATATGAAATCAAAAAACGATCAATAAAGGAGTATATCATGGTAAAAAAAGGTTTGTTTTATTTTCTCATAGCCACAGCAAGCTGTATTTTGGTTTATTTTGCATCGTGGTGCGCTGATTTCTTTGCATTGGATTTTTTCTTGGAATACGGGAATTTATTTTTCATTGCCGCAATTGTGATCTGCACAGGATTGATCCTGCACAAATTGGACGAGATCAAAAAAGGGTAACCGTTTTGTACCCGAAATAACCGCCGGCTTTGATTATTTCGGGTACTTTTCTTTTTTGTTCTTGACAAATTCTGCATTTTATGTTATAAATAAACTATCAAAACAAAGGAGGCGGCAGAATGGAGCTGATAGAGATTCCCGAAGCGTTTCAATCGAAATTGCGGCTGATGATCGTTAGTGCTTTGACGATGGGGAAAAAGTCATTTACAGAATTAAAAGCCATTACGCACGCCACCGACGGCAATTTGAGCGTCCAGATCACAAAGCTGGAGCAGTGGGGATACGTTACGGTCAGCAAGCTGTTTGTCAACCGCAAGCCGGTCACCACCTGCGAGCTCACCCCAAAAGGGCTTGCCGATTTCCAAGCATACGTTGACCTGCTCAACCGAATTATTACAGCGCCAATTGATTAAAGACCACCGATTTCACCATCGGTGGTCTTTTTTTGCAGTTTTTGAAGGGGATGGGCGTGGGAAGGGGGGACTTTTTTCAAAAAGTCACCTCTTCCCACAAAAAAAGTCATTCCCCCCGCCACACTCCGACAAATTTCACCGCGCGATTGTG